>DATJVC010000023.1 GCA_035501935.1 Gammaproteobacteria bacterium
GGGCGTCTTCAGGGACAAAAAATGTGTATTTGTCTGGATTGGCTAGCTGTGTGGCAATGGCATCGTCCGCCATCCCTTTGGCCCGGAGGTCTTTGGTCAGTTGCTCGCGTTCCTGATCGAAGAGATCACTCATTCGCTTAAGGAACAGCATGCCGAAGATGTATTCCTTGTACTCTGAGGCATCCATATTCCCGCGTAGGTCATCGCACGCGCGGAACAGGAGGCTTGAAAGCTGGCTGAGGGTAAGCTTAGTCATTGGGTGATCGACGTTTAAAGATCCTGGACCGAGTGCATTACTCAGTCGCTTTTTATTATTTAAAGATTATGGCGCAATCGGATAGGGAACGCACTTTGAACTGAGTCGGTAAAAAGCGGTCTCCAGTAATACTCAAAAAAACATAAATAAGATACAGTTGCCGCAATGACTTCTGCTCATCACAAACATCGCCCAAAGATTACCCTGCGGCGGATTTTGTCAAGTTTGGGGCCCGGACTCATCACGGGGGCCGCGGACGACGATCCGTCCGGGATCGCCACCTACTCGATAGTTGGCGCGCAGCTTGGCAACAGCATGTTGTGGACCTCCCTGCTTACCTGGCCGCTGATGGCGGCGACGCAGATGATGTGCGCCCGCATCGGCATGGTGACGGGGCGGGGACTGGCGTTCGGGCTCAAGAAGAAATTTCCCCGTTGGCTGGTGGTTGTGGCGGCTCTGGCGCTGCTGGTGGCCAATACCATCAATATCGGCGCGGATCTCGCGGGCATGGCCGACGCCGTCGAGATGCTGAGCGGGACCTCATCGCATTTCTGGGTAGTGCTGTTTGCCATGGGGATCAGCTGGGCCACGGTGCAGCTGCGCTATGCGCAAATCGCCAATACGCTGAAGTGGCTGGCGGTCTTTTTGTTCTCTTATGTGCTGTGCGCCCTGGTGGTCAAGCCCAACTGGCACGCGATTATGAAGTCGGTGCTGTTGCCGTCACTGCCGCGGACGTCGGATGAATGGCAGATGCTGGTGGCGCTCCTCGGCACCACGATCAGCCCGTATCTGTTTTTCTGGCAGACCTCGCAGGAGGTGGAGGAGGAGAAGGCCAGCGGTCGGCGCACCCGCCGGGCGCGCCGGAATGCCACGCCTGACGAAATTCTCAATCGCAAGCTGGATGTCGGGATCGGAACGTTTTTCTCGAACATGGTGATGTTCTTCATCATGGTGACGACGGCGGCCACGCTGCACCGGCACGGCATTCTGCACATCGAGACTTCGCGCGAGGCGGCCGAGGCGCTGCGGCCCATCGCGGGCGACGGCGCGGCCATCCTCTACACGATGGGGATCATCGGCGTGGGCCTGCTCGCCATCCCGACGCTGTCCGGCTCGGCGGCCTACGCGATCGCCGAGGTGTTCGGCTGGCGGCGGCAGGGGCTGGACGAGAAGGCGCACAAGGCGCGGGCGTTCTACGCGGTGGTGCTGCTGGCCACGGCGGCGGCCCTGGGACTGGACTTTTCCGACGTGAACCCGGTGCGGGCGCTGTACTGGACGGCCGTCATCAACGGGGTGCTGGCGCCGGTGCTGCTGTTCGGCATCCTTGCGGTGGCCATGGACAGGCACATCATGGCCGGGCAGCCGAGCTCCAATCTGGGCCGCACCATGGTCGCTATCACTGCTGTCATCATGTCTTCGGCGGCGGTCGCGATGTTCGTGGTCTAGCCAGGTTGGCGCAAAACTACTGCGCTCGACATCACTTTGTTGCTCGGGATTCGAAAATCCTCATTTACTGGCGTGTAAACTCCGGTTTTCTCACCCCTCGCGTCGCGTGCTGTACACGGCCGCGACCCGGTGCGCGCAGCGGCGAGTGCGGGAGCGGTCGACAGCGACCCGGTCAGTGTTGAACGCGGCCTTTGCGCCCCTACCCGAAAGAGCTGCTTCGCAGCCACGAGTCCGGGGCGCCTCGTGACGTTTTGCACCAACCTGTTTGAGCGGGTTAATGCATACTACTAAGCTCGGCGCCGAAGCGGCGGACAGGACGGAGAGGGCGCGTGGACAATCACTACGATGCCATCGTGATCGGCTCAGGGATTGGCGGCCTGACCGTCGCGGCGATGCTGTCCCGCTACAACCGCAAGCGCGTCCTGGTGCTGGAGCAGCACTTCACCGCCGGCGGCCTGACGCACTGCTTCAAGCGCAAATCGGTGTACCTATTCGACGTCGGCTTGCATTACATCGGTCAACTGCAGCCAGGCACGATGCAACGGGCGATCCTGGACTACCTGACCGGCGGCGGCTTGCAGTGGACGCCGATGCCGCACGTTTTCGACTGCTTCGTCTATCCGGACATCGAGTTTCATGTGCCGGCCGATCCGGCGGAGTACCGCCGCGCGCTACAGGAGCGTTTCCCCGCCGAGGCGGCCGCCATCGCGGCCTACTTCGCGGATATCGAGTCTACCGCCGCCTGGTACACGATGGCGCACATGACGGAGACATTTCCCTGGCTCGCGCGCAAGGGCTTCGATCTGGCCTTAGCGCTGCTGGGTGGCCGCGCGCGCATGATCACGAAGGCGTATTTCGACTCGCGCTTCCGTGACGACAAACTCAAGGCGCTGCTGGCCTCGCAGTGGGGTAATTACGGGCTGCCGCCCTCGCAGAGCTGCTTCGGCATCCACGCGCTCATCGTGGCGCATTACTTCAAGGGCGCCGCCTATCCGGTCGGCGGCGCCCGGCGGATATTTTCCGCGATCCTGCCCGCAATCGAGGCGAATGGCGGCGCGGTGCTCACGCGCAGCCGGGTCGATGAGATCCTGGTGCGCGATGGGCGCGCCTGCGGCGTTCGCGTTTCCGATCCATACAAGCCGGACCGACCTTCCCGGGAATACCGGGCGGACGTCATCGTCTCCGACGCGGGGGCAAAGAACACCTACCTGCGCATGCTGCCGCGCGATGTTCCGATCCCGTTTCGCACGGCGCTTGAGGCCGTTAAGCCCGGCTACAGCGCGGTCGCAGTCTATGTCGGTTTCAAGGAGTCGCCCGCTGCGCTGGGCTTCAAGGGCGAAAACTACTGGGTCTACAAGGGCTACGATCACGATCGCCTTGCCACGGAAGGCGCATGGGGGGATTTTTACTATCTTTCATTTGCTTCTCTGAAGGACCCGCAGGCGCGTGCCCATACCGCCGAGATCATTACTTTTACGACCTATGAGAAATTTGCCCGATGGAGAGGCACCGACTGGCGACGGCGCGGGCCGGAATACGAGGCATTCAAGCAGCGGATCGCAGACAGCCTGCTCTCCGAGGTGGAAAAGCGCTTCCCCGGGTTTCGAGGACTGATCGATTACATGGAGGTCTCCACGCCGCTTACCGTGGAGAAATTTCAAGCCGGCCCGGCCGGCGCCTTCTACGGGCTGCCGGCGGTGCCCGAGCGCATCGGCAAGCCATGGACGCACGCGCGGACGCCGGTGCGGAATCTTTACCTGACCGGCACCGACACCATGTCTCTGGGGATTGTCGGCGCCATGATGGGCGGGATGAAGACGGCGGCGTTGTTGAACGGCGCTCTGGGCTTCCCACGCTTGATGAGCGCCGTGAAACGGGCGGCGCGGACTAACCGATCGTAATTGCGCCTTTCACAGGTACTGACGCCCGCATCCAATTGTTGCCCGCCCAAGCCAGGACATCGGAAGCAGAGGCAGTTTCCAGTCCTCCCGGTGGCATCTGACCGAGAAATTGCAGGGCGTGACAGAGCAGGGCGCCGGCCTGCGTGGTGTCGATGGCGGTGGCGCCGTTCTGCTTGCTGAGTTTGCGTCCATCGGCGCCGAGGGCGACCGGCAGGTGCAGGTAGCGCGGCGTGGCCAGACCGAGCAGGCGTTGCAGGTAAATCTGGCGCGGGGTGGAGTCCAGCAGGTCCGCGCCGCGCACGATGTCGGTGATGTCTTGCGCGGCGTCATCAACGACTACGGCGAGGTGATAGGCGATGACGCCGTCCGCGCGTTTGAGGATGGTGTCGCCGGCCTCGCGTTGCAGGTGCTGGGTAAATTCGCCTTGCAGTGCGTCGGTGAAGCTCAGGGGTTCATTGGGCAGGCGCAGACGCAGCGAGCGGCCGCGCCTGCCGGGCGGCAGGCCACGCCGACAGGTGCCGGGGTAGGGTTTGTCGCCGACTTCGGCACGGGTGCAGGCGCATTCGAACAACCGACGCTCCTTTTTGAGCCGCTCCAGCACGGCAATATATTGTTCGCGGCGGGCGCTTTGGTACAGCACTTCGCCGTCCCAGCGCAGGCCGAGCGCATCGAGCGCGCGCAGAATGGCGTCCGCCGCGCCGGGGCGGTTGCGCGGCGTGTCGAGGTCTTCGATGCGCACCAGCCAGCGGCCGTTGCGGGCGCGGGCGTCGAGGTAGCTGCCGAGCGCGGCGACGAGGGAGCCGAAGTGCAGCGGGCCGGTCGGGGAGGGCGCGAAGCGCCCGATGTAGAGATGGGAGGATGAAACAGGGGCAGTTTTATTGATACGGGAAATCAAATCATTTCACGGCAACGCGATTATTAATCCGGGTGTTATTTTGTATCCGTTCGTGCTTCGATACCTCAGTACGAACGGTTGAAACGTAACCTGCCGTTCACTCTTCGATACCCTTCGGTACCCCGGGACAGGCCTCAGAGCGAACGGCATTTTATTGTTTTACGCGCGTTGCTTCTCGCGGATTTCATCCAGCGTCTTGCAGTCGACGCACAGGGTCGCCGTGGGCCGGGCCTCCAGCCGCTCGACGCCGATCTCGATGCCGCATTCCTCGCAGTAGCCGTACACGCCGGCGTCCAGCGCGGCGAGCGAATCGTTGATCTTCTTGATCAGTTTGCGCTCGCGGTCGCGGGTGCGCAGTTCGAGCGCGAATTCCTCCTCCTGCGTGGCGCGGTCGTTCGGATCGGGGAAGTTGGCGGCGTCGTCCTGCATGTGGGCCACGGTGCGGTCGACTTCCTCCATCAGATCGCGCCGCCAGCCGAGCAGCAGTTGACGGAAATGCTCGACCTGTTTGGTGTTCATGTAGTCTTCGCCCGCGGAACGGCGGTAGGGCGTGACCGGGATCTTCGGGCCTTTGGTGGTGTCCGGCGGCTTTATGGGCGGCAGCGGGCGGGCCGAAAAAACCTTTGGAACCGGCGGCGGCATCCTGGTTTGCTGGGCCGTGCTGACCACCTTGAGCATCGGCGCGGCGGGTTTCCTGACGGGAACGGCGGCCGCTTTGACTTTGGATTTGGCCACGACCGGCTTTTTCACGGCCTTGACGGATTTTTTGGGCGCCGGGCGTTTCTTCGCCTGCGCCTTTTTCTTCGCCGGGCTGGACTTCGCGGCGGGTCTCTTTTTCGCTTTGGGTTTCTTTTTTGCGGCCATGTTTTCACTCCTGCCTCGCAAAACAGGCGGCGATATTACTCGCAAAAAGTGATGGTAGGCAACAACGGTCAGGATCGGGGTTTTGTCAAGGCGGAACCCGAACGGTCGAGATACATCGCGGTGGCGCCGGCCACCGCCGCCGGCATGGCGATGAAGTTGATGAGTGGCAGCAGGCTCAGCAGCAGCGTGCCCGCGCCGAAGCCCAGGCACAGCCAGCGGTTCTCCGACAGCCAGCGCCGCTGGGCGGCGAAATCCAGTCCGTGCAGGCTCATGGGATAGTCGACGTAATTGTAGGCCAGCAGCCAGGCGGTGAAGAAAAACCACAGCACCGCGCCAACAACAGGCACGAACAGCAACAGTAAAAAAGGAATGGTCAGCAGCAGGATGTAGCCCAATTTACGCAATTCGGTGAGAAAACCCTTCAGGATTTCGGCCGGCAGATTGCCGAGGCGCGTCGCCGCGGCCGGCCCGCCGCCGAGGTGGCGGGCCACCGCCCCGGCAAGCCAGCCGTTGAACGGCGCGCCGATGAGATTGGCCAGCAGGCTGAAGCCGAAGTACAGGATCATGAGCGCGGCCAGCGCCACGACGGGCCAGATGAGATATTGCAGCCAACTGAGCCACGCCGGCAGCAGCCAGTGCATCAGATGGCTCAGCCAATCCCACAGCCACCACAACCCGCCGGTGAAGAGCAGGGCGCTGATGCACAGCGGCACCAGCACGTAGGGACGCACGCCGGGGCGGTTCAGCAGCCGCGCGCCGGTATGGACATAGCGTGCGCCTTGTAAAAATGTTCCAAGCATCAATCGGCCTGTGTCAGGGCAGGGTGACGGGCGCGGGCGGCTGCCAGCCGGGCTGGCGGTATTCCGCGACGACGGTGGGATAGGTGCCGCCGCGGACGTTGAAGGCCGCGGTCAGGCGGGCATAGCGCGGCGCGGCGGCGCGCACGATGTCATCGAGCATGCGGTTGGTGACGGCCTCGTGGAAGGCGCTGTCATCGCGGAACGACCAGATGTAGAGCTTGAGCGATTTCAGCTCCACGCACAGCCGGCCGGGTACGTAATGCAGGTCCATGGTGGCGAAGTCCGGCTGGCCGGTCTTCGGACACAGGCAGGTGAACTCCGGCATGCGGATGTGGATGGTGTAGTCGCGCTCGGGCGCCGGATTGGGGAAGGTTTCCAACTCGCGGCTGGGTTTGCTGGACATGTTCAGGCTCGAAATTTTCCGGCGATTAAGATAACACAGCGCGGGATTTTTATGGCGGAGCGCGATTTTCGATAACCATTAAATAATCAGCCGCTTATACGATCACGTCTGCGTTTCCACGCGCTTGTCGGCGGCTTGGTGAATTGTGTATTCTCCCGCCATGCGCATCAGCAAGATCAAGCTCTCAGGCTTCAAGTCGTTTGTCGATCCCACTGTCATTGAACTCCCCGGAAATCTGACCGGCATCGTCGGCCCCAACGGCTGCGGCAAGTCGAACATCGTCGACGCCCTGCAGTGGGTGCTGGGCGAGATGTCGGCCAAGCATTTGCGCGGCGATTCCATGGCCGACGTCATTTTCAACGGCGCCACGACGCGCCAGCCGGTCGGGCAGGCCTCCGTCGAGGTGATGTTCGACAACAGCGACGGCAAGCTCGGCGGCCAGTACGCGAGCTACGGCGAAATCTCCATCAAGCGCCAGGTCGGGCGCGACGGCATTTCCTCCTATTATCTGAACGGGGCGTCCTGCCGCCGCCGCGACATCATTCATCTGTTTCTCGGCACCGGCATCGGCCACCGCACCTATTCGGTCATCGAGCAGGGCATGATCACGCGCGTCATCGAGGCCAAGCCGGACGAGTTGCGCATGTTCCTGGAGGAGGCGGCCGGCATCTCCAAGTACAAGGAGCGCCGCCGCGAGACCGAGAACCGCATGCACGCCGCCAACGAGAACGTGGCCCGCCTGAATGACATCCGCACCGAACTCGACACGCAGTTGCAGCACCTGACGCGGCAGGCCAGGTCCGCCGAGAAATACCAGCAGCTGAAGCAGGAGGAGCGCCTGACGCAGATGCAATTGCACGCGCTGCGCTGGCGGGCGCTCAAGACCGGGGCCGATACGCAGCGCGCGCAGAGCGAGGCGGCCGTCAACGCGGTCGAGGCGACGCTGGCGGCGCTGCGCTCGACCGAGGCCGAAATCGCCCGCCAGCATGAGGCGCAGACCGCGGCGACCGACGAGTTCAACACCCTGCAGAGCCGCTACTACCAGATCAGCGCCGATCTGGCGCGCACCGAACAGAGCATCCAGCACGCCGGGGAACGGCGGCAGGGCATGGAGCATGAGCTGGCGCAGACGCGCGCCAACGTCGAGGAGACCCAGCGCCAGATCGCCGGCGACCGGGAACGCCTGGCCGCTCTGGGCTCCGAGCGGCAGCAGCGGGAGCCGGAGCAGAACAAGCGCCAGCAGCAGGAGCAGGCCACCGCGGCGAAGGTGCAGGCCGCCGAGCAGTCCATGCATGAGTGGCAGACGGCGTGGGACGCCCTGAACGATCGCTATGCGGAAGCGAGCCGCGCCGAGCAACTGGAACAGACCCGGCTGGAACATCTGCAGGAAGGCATCGCGCAGGCGCAACGGCGTCTGGGCGCGCTGAAACAGGAGCAGGCCGACATCAAGCCCACGGCCCTGACGAAGGAAGTGGAGTCCCTGCAAACCCGGTTTGCCTCCGCGGAGTCCGGTCATCAGGACATGGGCAGGCGTCACGACGCGCTTCAAGCCGCCATGCAGGAATTGCGCGAAAAAATACGGCGCCATACGGAACAGCTCGACCAGCTGCGACAGGAGCGGCAGGTATTGCGCGGTCAATCGGCCTCCGCGGAGGCGCTGCAACAGTCCGCGCTGGGACTGGAACGGCCCGGCATGCGCGAGTGGCTCACCAGGCACGGCTGGCAGGCCAGCCAGCGGCTGACCGCCGCGATCGAGGTCGAGTCCGGCTGGGAGCACGCGCTGGAGGTGGCGAGCCCCCTGCCGCTGTCCACCTTGTGCCTGCCCGATCTCGACAAGGCCGTGACGGCGATGACGGACCTGGCCGAGGGTCGCATCGCGGCGCTCGCCACCAAACGCGCCGCCGCCGCGGGCGCGGAGATGCCGTCCGTGCCGCTGCCGGCGCTCGCGTCCAAGGTGAAGGCGCCGTGGCCGCTGAATGATCTCCTGGAGGGAATTTACGCCGCCGAGGACATCGCCACGGCGCGGAGGTACGTGAAATCACTGCGCGCCGGCGAATGCATCGTGACGCGTGACGGCACCCGGCTCGGGCCCGGCTGGGTCGACGTCCAGCATGACGCGGCGCAGGGCGGCATGCTGGCGCGGGCGCAGGAATTGCAGAAATTGCAGCAGCAGCTCGCCGCGCTGGAGACGCGCATCGACAGGTTTTCCGTCGAGTTCGAATCGCAACAGAAGAAACTCACCGAACTGGAGGCGCAGGAAGGCGATGTACGCGCGGCGATGGAACAATCGCACGGCGGCATGGCCGCGTTGCAATCGGAACTGGCGGCACGCGGCGCGCGGCTGGAGGAGACGGAGGCGCGCCGCCGGCGCATCGAGGAGGAGATCGGCGAAATCAACGATCAGATCGCGTTGGACAAGGAGGCGATGGAGCGCGCGCAAGAGGCGATGCAGGAGGCGCACCGCGACGCGGCGCGGCTGGAAAAGGAGCGCGCCGGCCAGCAAAAGGCGCGCGAACGCCTGCAGGAGGCATTGCTGGAGGCGCGCGAACATTGGAAGCAGGCGCACGAACTGTTGCGCCAGTCGGCGCTGCGCTGGGGTGGCGTGGTCTCGGAGCACACCGCGGTCGAGGAGGCGGTGGCCCGCAACCAGACGTTGTTGCAGCGTTTGCAGGATCGGCAGCGGGAGTTGGATAAAGCGCTGAAAGAATCGGTGGCGCCGACGCGGGTACTCGAGAGCGAGCGGGAAGCGCTGCTGAAGTTGCGGGTGGAGGCCGAGGGTACGCTCAAGCAGGCCCGTGAAAAAGTGCAGGAACTGGACCGCCAGTTGCGCGACTCCGAGCAGCGCCGCCTGACGGTCGAGCGCGAGTTGTCGGAACGCCGTGACGAACTGGAACGCGTGCGCGTGGAGATGAGCACTCTTGAAGTGCGCCTGCAGGCCATCCAGGAGCAGGTCGAGGCCGCCGAGGGCAGACTCGAGGAAGTGCTGGCGCAATTACCGGCGGACGCCGAAGTGCCGGCGTGGGAGGAGAGGCTTGGCGAACTCAACCGCAAGATTCAGCGCCTCGGTCCCATCAATCTGGCGGCCATCGACGAATGCACCACGCTTTCGGAGCGCAAGGAATATCTGGACCGCCAGCACGCCGATCTCACCGAGGCGCTGAACACGCTGACGGAGGCGATCCGCAAGATCGATCGCGAGACGCGCACGCGCTTCAAGGAAACCTTCGACAAGGTCAATTCCGGTTTCCAGACGTTGTTTCCCATCCTGTTCGGCGGCGGTCACGCCTATCTGGAGATGGTCGGCGAGGATCTGCTGGAGACCGGCGTCACGGTCATGGCCCGCCCGCCGGGCAAGCGCAACAGCACCATTCATCTTTTGTCCGGCGGCGAAAAGGCGCTGACCGCGGTGGCGCTGGTGTTCGCCATCTTCGAGCTCAACCCGGCGCCCTTCTGCCTGCTGGACGAGGTGGACGCGCCACTCGATGACGCCAATGTCGTGCGCCTGTGCGATATGCTGAAACAGAAGGCGCGCGACATCCAGTTCCTGTTCATCACCCACAACAAGATCACCATGGAGATCGCCGGGCAGTTGATCGGCGTCACCATGCAGGAGGCGGGCGTGTCGCGGCTGGTGGCGGTGAACATGGAGGAGGCCGTGCGCCTCGCCGCCACCGGCTAGCAGGTTGATGTAAAGCTGCTGCGCTCGACATCACTTTGTTGCTCGGGATTCGAAAATCCTCATTTACTGGCGTGTAAACTCCGGTTTTCTCACCCCTCGCGCCGCGTGCTGTCTTCGCTCGCGACGCTTTACATCAGCCTGCCAGAGTCTTTCATTCACATGATTTAATGACTTGGCGCGCTGCGAGGCGTGCCGCAAGTTATAATTCCGCTCTGCTGACCTTGACTGGGAAAGGTTTCTCCCGCGCGCCATGATGACGCTGGCCATTGGAATCGCCATCGGACTGGTTCTGCTCGTGGCTGCGGTGTTGTGGCGCCGTCGTGCGGCGGCGCGCCTGCGGTCGTTGCGCGCGCAGGCGACGGCCTTTACGACCGATGACCTGGGCAGGCCCTTTACCGCCAGGCGCGAAGAAGAAGGCGTTGACTACGCCGGCACGCTCGCCGAGTTGAGCGGCTGGGTGCGGGAGGCCAAGCGCGACCCACTGGCGCCGGGCACGTCCGCCAAATCCAAACGACCGGCGCGCGGCGCGCCGCCGCCCGCGCAGATGCCGCTCACCTTCGCCGAGGAAGCCGCCCACTGGCGCAAGGTCGAGCGCGTCATCACGTTATATGTCGCGGCGCCGGGCCAGGCTGAATTCAACGGCGGCGATCTGCTCGATGCCCTGGCCGCCATGGATATGCGCTTCGGCGAGATGTCCATCTTCCATTACTACGGCGCGGGACAACTGCACGGGACGCAACCGCTGTTCAGCGCCGCCAATATGCTCGAACCCGGCGGCTTCGACTTGTCGGCGATGGAGCGGTTCACCACGCCCGGAATTGCGTTGTTTTTGTGCCTGCCCTGCCGGCTGAATCCCGGCATGGTGTTTGAATTGATGTTGAACACCGCCCAGCGCCTGGCCGAACGACTGCAAGGGCGGGTGCTTGATGATGTGCGCGAGCCGTTGAACGCGGCGGCCATCGAGCACATGCGCCGTTCCGTGAAACAGCCATGACCCGCGGCAGGCGGCAAGTGGCGGATGAAATCGAGGCGCTGCGGGAGCAAATCCGCAGGCATGACCATGCCTATTATGTCCTCGATCAGCCCACCATCCCCGATGCCGAATATGACCGGCTGTTTGCCCGGTTGCAGCAGCTGGAATCCGAACATCCCGGACTGGTCACGCCCGATTCGCCGACACAGCGCGTCGGCGGCCGGCCGCTGACGGAATTCAAGCCGGTCCGCCATGCCGTGCCCATGCTGTCCATCCGCACGGAGACCGACACGCAGGCAAGCGGCGCCGAAAATTTCGATGCCCGCATCCGCCGCGAATTGAAGCTGACGAACGACGATCCACCGGTGGAATACGCCGCCGAGCCGAAGTTCGACGGCCTGGCGATCAACCTGCGCTATGAACGTGGACACCTCGCAAGCGCCGCCACGCGTGGCGACGGCGAGACCGGCGAGGACGTGACGCAGAACATCCGCACCATCCGTTCCATCCCGCTGCGTCTGCATGCGGAACACGCGCCCCGCATTCTGGAGGTGCGTGGCGAGGTGTATCTGCGCCGTGATGACTTCGAACGACTGAATGAGCAGCAGAGCGCGCGCGGTCAGAAGATCTTCGTCAATCCGCGCAATGCCGCCGCCGGCAGCGTGCGCCAGCTCGATCCGGCCATCACCGCGCAACGGCCGCTGTCATTCTTCGCCTACGGGCTCGGCGAAGTGCAGGGCGGCAAGTTGCCCGCCACGCACAGCGGCCTGCTGGATTGGCTCATCAAGATCGGTTTGCCGGTATGCGAATATCGCGCGGTGACCGAGGGGGTGGCGGGGTTGGTCGAATTTCACCGCCGCATGGGCGGGCAACGCGACCATCTGCCGTTCGACATCGACGGGGTGGTGTACAAGGTCAACCGGCTGGATTTGCAGGAGCGCCTGGGTTTCGTGACCCGTGAGCCGCGCTGGGCGGTGGCGCACAAGTATCCCTCGCAGGAACAGGTCACCAGGGTTCTGGACATCGTGGTGCAGGTCGGCCGCACCGGCAAGGTCACGCCGCTCGCCAGGCTGGAGCCGGTGTTTGTCGGCGGGGTCACGGTCAGCAACGCCACCCTGCACAACGAGGATTTCATTCGCGCGCTGGATCTGCACATCGGCGACACCGTCATCGTGCGCCGCGCCGGCGACGTCATCCCCGAGGTGGTGAGCGTTCAGACCGAGCACCGGCCGGCGAAGGCACGCGCCTTCAAGATGCCCAAAGAATGCCCGATCTGCGGCTCGCCCGTGGTGCGCGAGGAGGGTGAGGCCGCGCATTACTGCACGGGCGGCGCGCAGTGTCCGGCGCAGCGCGCGCAGGTGCTGCTGCACTTTGCCTCGCGCCGCGCCATGGATATCGAGGGCCTCGGCGAGAAACTCGCGGAACAGCTGGTGGCGGCGGACAGGGTCAAGACGCCGGCCGATCTCTACCGCCTGACGGATGAGCAGTTGCTGTCGCTGGAGCGCATGGGCGAGAAGTCGGCGGCCAACCTGCGCGAGGCCCTGGAGAAAAGCAAGCATACGACATTGAGCCGGTTCATCTATGCGCTCGGCATCCGCGACGTCGGCGAGGCGACGGCGGAGACCCTGGCGCGGCATTTCGGCAGCCTGGAGGAATTGATGCAGGCCACGGAAGAGGAATTGCAGGGGGTGGAGGACGTCGGTCCGGTGGTCTCCGCCAACATCGCCTCATGGTTTCATCGCGCGGAGAATCGGGAATTCGTCCATCGACTTCGTCAGGCCGGGATCCGCTGGGAGAATCTGCCGCCGCGTCCGCGGCAGCTGCCCTTGTCCGGCAAGACCTTCGTGCTGACCGGCACGCTCAACTCGCTGTCCCGTGACCAGGCCAAGGAAAAATTGAAGCTGCTCGGCGCCAAGGTGGCCGGCAGCGTCTCCAAGAAGACGGATTACGTGGTCATGGGCGCCGATCCGGGCGGCAAGGCCGACAAGGCTCGCGAACTCGGCGTCAAGATCCTGGATGAGGACGCCTTGCTGGCGCTGCTGAAGAGCACTCAATAGGAGTACGCATTACCGGGGCTTTCTCCTCCCGAAGAGGAACCACGCGTAGAGGATGGCGAGCAGCAGCACGTTCGGAATGAAAATGATCGGGTGCGACCACGGCACGCCGTTGAAATGGGTCTCCGCCACCGGCCACAGGAACGGCGTCGGAAAGAACGCGGTGCTGTGCGTGAAGATGTCCATGACGATGTGCAGCGCCCACGCGCCCATCTCGAGGAGCGGTTTCCTCCTGATCAGCCACACCAGCGCGAACGCGACGGAGAACACCACGAGGCTGTGCGTCACGTTGTAGACGCTGTGCACGTAGGCGGGGATGGTCGAGGGGTCCGGCCGTCTGCCGAGATGGTTCATGAAATCGAGCCCGTGGATCAACATGCGGTTTGCGAACAGCGGTCCAAACGCGAACAGATCGGGCATCACGCCGAACGCGAACGCCGTCCAGAAACTCCGCCTGCTGCCGCGGCCGACCGTGATGCCGCCCCAGAGGCCGTGGGAGAGGATGTCCATTCTTGTTATTGGCGGCGGATGGCGGCGAGGGTGTCGGCGCTCAAAACGGTGTCGCGCTGCCAGACCCGATCGTCGCGATTGGGATAATCCAGCGTGTAATGCAGCCCGCGGCTTTCCTTGCGCAGGAGCGCGGAGTGGATGATCAACTCCGCGACCTGCGCCAGATTGCGCAGCTCGATGAGGTCGTTGGTGACGCGGAAGTTGCCGTAGTAATCGGCGATCTCGGAATGCAGCAGCTGCACACGGTGCAGCGCGCGCTGCAGGCGCTTGGTGGTGCGCACGATGCCGACGTAGTCCCACATGAAGCGCCGGACCTCCTCCCAGTTGTGCGACACCACCACTTCCTCGTCGGAGTCGGTGACCTGGCTTTCGTCCCAGAACGGCAGCGCAGGCGGCGCGGGAACGGCGTCGAGATGGGAGAGAATGTCGGCGGCCGCGGCCCGGGCAAAGACGCAGCACTCAAGCAGCGAGTTGCTGGCCATGCGGTTGGCGCCGTGCAGTCCGGTGCAGGCGGCCTCGCCGATGACGTACAGCCCCGGCAGATCGGTGCGGCCCTTGAGATCGGTGACGACGCCGCCGCAGATGTAGTGCGCCGCCGGCACCACCGGGATCGGTTCGTGCGTCATGTCGATGCCGAACTCCAGGCAGTGGGCCTGGATGGTGGGGAAGTGCTCGCGGATGAATTCCGCGGGCCGGTGATGGATGTCCAGATAGACGCAATCCGCGCCGAGGCGCTTCATTTCGTGGTCGATGGCGCGGGCGACGATGTCACGCGGCGCCAGCTCCGCGCGCGGATCGAATTTGTGCATGAACGGGGCGCCATCCGGGAGCAGCAACCGTCCCCCTTCGCCGCGGATGGCCTCCGTGATCAGGAATGACTTCGCCCTGGGATGGTACAGACAGGTGGGATGGAACTGGATGAACTCCATGTTGGCCACCCGGCAGCCGGCGCGCCAGGCCATGGCGATCCCATCGCCGGTGGCGACGTCGGGATTGCTGGTGTAGAGGTATACCTTGCCGGCGCCGCCGGTGGCCATGACCACGAAGCGGGCACGGAAGGTCACGACGTGCTGGTGCTTGCGGTCATAGACATAGGCCCCCAGACAGCGGTTCTCGGTCAGCGCGAGCTTGGCGCCGTAAATCAAATCGATGGCCAGATGGTTTTCAAAGATGGCAATCTGCGGATGGCCGCGAACGCGGGCCTCCAGCGTTTCCTCCACCGCCTTGCCGGTGGCATCGGCGGCGTGCACTATCCGACGATGGGTATGGCCGCCTTCGCGTGTCAGATGCAGTTCGGTGCGGCCGCTGGCATCGGTGACGGTGGTAAACGGTACGCCCAGTTCCTTCAGCCAGCGGATGCATTCGTGGCCCCGCTCGACCACGTATTCGACCACCTCACGGCGGCACAGCCCGGCCCCGGCCTCCATCGTATCCGCCACGTGTGAGGCGATGGAGTCCTTGGCGTCCACCACCGCCGAGACCCCGCCCTGGGCGTAGAGGGTGTTGCTCTCGGTGAGCCGGCTTTTGGACAGGACGGCCACCCGGGCCCCCTTGGGGGCGTGGCCGGCCAGATGCAGGGCCAGACTCAGACCCGCGGCGCCGCTGCCGATGACGAGAATGTCGTAATCCTGTTGTTGCTGGCTCATTCGGTAATCGCCGATAATCCCTGAAAATCAAGGCGTCATCTTATACGATGATGCCCCTGTCGCGTTGAAACTATCCCTGCGCCCCGGGGTCTATTGCCTTCAGACTCGGGCGCTGTGAGTGAACTAAGGAGCGGGCCCGGTGGGCGATAACAGCGCAGATGTGGCCTTGGTGGAGAGGGTGCAGCATGGCGACAAAAAGGCATACGACCTGCTGGTTCTCAAGTACCAAGGCAAGATTATCAAGCTGGTGTCGAGGTTCGTACGCGATCCCAGCGATGCACTGGACGTGGCTCAGGAAGCCTTCCTCAAGGCCTACCGCGCGCTGCCCAACTTCCGCGGCGAGAGCGCCTTCTATACCTGGCTGTACCGCATCGCCATCAACACAGCCAAGAATTACCTGGCCACCATGTCCCGGCGTCCGCTGGAGGCGATGACGGGGAGTGATGAGGATGGCGAACAGGAGATTGAAGACTGGCAAAGTGATTGGGAAACGCCGGAGAATCTGCTGCTGACGGAGGAGATTCAGCAGACGATCGCCAGGGCCATCGCCGGCCTGCCGGAGGATTTGCGCATGGCGATTACGCTGCGCGAGCTGGAAGGGATGAGTTATGAGGAGATTGCCACCGTGATGGCCTGCCCCATCGGCACGGTGCGATCGAGAATTTTCAGAGCGCGGGAAGCCATCGATGGCAAACTGCGTCCGCTTTTGGAGTAATATTTTTATGGCACATGATGATCATAAAGAACAGCTGTCCTTGCTGGCGGACGGTGCGCTGACCCCGCTCGAAGCGGTACGAATGGTCGGGGTGATTGCCGGCAACGATGAGTTGCGGCGCACATGGATGCGGTACCACCTCGTCGGCGAGGTGATGCGCACCCCGGGACGGATTGCCTGGACGCCCGGGCTGGCCGCGCGGATTCGTGATGCGCTGGAAAGGGAACCCGCGCTGCTGGCTCCCCGTCCGCAGCGCGCCATGATGGCGCAGTGGTTCAGACCGCTCGCGGGGCTGGCCGTCGCAGCCTCCGTGGCGGCGGCCGCGGTGTTGTTGCTGCCGCGTAATCAGCCCGCCGTCGTCAATTCCACACCCGCGCTGGCGTCGGCACCGGCAATGGAAGGCAATGCCGGCCCCATCATCCTCGGCGCGCAGACGGTGGGCTGGCCGGGTGAAAATGCGGCGCCGCATGCCGCCACCGTGGTCAAGCCCATCCCGCGCTCCCGGCTGAATGGTTATCTGGTCAACTACAGCGAGCAGCGTGCGCTTATCGGCAGCCCCGGTGTGCCTTATGTGCGGGTGGTCGGTTACGAGCCTGATCAACCCTGACTCCATGTCACCAAATCGCAGAGTGAACCGGCGGCCGGCGGCGTCGCTTCTCCTGTTGGCGCTGGTTATTCCGTTGACGGCCGCGGCCGCCGAGGCGGTTTTGTCGGCACGGGAGCTTTTCGATCGCATGAAGGACGCGGTCCGCGATCAGAGTTATGACGGCGTGCTGGTCTATGAGCGCGGCCAGGCCGTCGACAGCATGCGCATACTTCACCGCAACCGCGAAGGTGCGGAAGAGGAACGCCTGGTCTCGCTCTCCGGTCCGCCGCACGAGGTTGTCCGCAATAATGGCACCGTCAGTTGTTACTTCCCGGAGTCCCACTCGGTCATCGTGCAGAAGAACCAGCCTCCGTCGCTGTTTCCCGGATGGATTCATAATGCCGATGAGACCTCGCGACTCTACCGGTTCGTGACCCTGGGAAGGGATCGATTGGCCAATCGCGACGCCACCATCATCGGCATACAGCCGCGCCACGCATTCCGCTATGGTTACCGGCTGTGGATCGACGACGCCACGTACTTATTGCTGAAATCGGACGTGGTCAACAGCCGCGGCTCCGCGCTCGAGCAGATTTTTTTCACGCAACTTACCGCGCCGGCGGACATCCCTGACGGCGATCTGGCGCCTTCCATGCAGAACCAGGACTATCAGCGCGTGGAGAACACGGGGGAATTGACGGCGACGGAGTCGCAGGAGGAGGTGACGAAGACCCATTGGCAGGCGCACTGGCTGCCGGAGGGCTTTACGCTTCGTGAGCATGAAGTGAAGACCATACCCGCGCACCAGATGCCGGTGGAAAATCTGACTTATTCCGATGGCATCGCCGTGATATCCGTATTCGTTGAAAAGACCGATCAATCGCAGGAACCGCTGCAGGGGTTTTCCATGGTGGGCGCCGTCAGCACCTACAGCATGCTCATCGGCGATCACCAGATCACCGCGGTCGGCGAGGTGCCGCCATTGACCGTGCGACAAATCGCCTCGTCCATGGCGCCCGCGCCTTGACGTGTTCATTTCCAAATTCATCAACCGGGGTTCAATCATGTTTCAAATTCGTTCATTGCTGGTGCTGGCACTGGGATTGAGTTGGCTGACGGTCGGTGTTGCACAGGCACGTTCGCTGCCTGAATTTACCAAGCTGGTCGAAGACAATGGACCGGCGGTGGTGAACATCGCCACCACCTCCAAGATTGAACGCGGCCCGCACGGCCTGCCGCGCGAGTTCCAGATCCCCGATTTGCCCGAAGACAGTCCGTTGAACGATTTCCTGAACAAATTTTTCGGGCCTGAAGGCGCACCCGGCGAGGCCGCCCCCAGCCAGTCCCTGGGATCCGGATTCATTATTTCCAAGGACGGTTACATCATCACCAACTATCACGTGGTGAAGGACGCGGATGAGATCGTCGTGCGCCTGAGCGACAAACGCGAGCTCAAAGCCAGACTCATCGGCCAGGATGAGCGCAGTGACATCGCGGTGCTCAAGATCAGCGCCGATAATCTGCCCACGGTCAAACCCGGCAACACCACCGATCTCAAGGTCGGGGAGTGGGTGCTGGCCATCGGCTCGCCCTTCGGGTTCGACCACTCGGCCACCGCCGGCATCGTCAGCGCCAAGGGCCGCACATTGCCCAATGAAAACTACACGCCTTTCATACAAACCGACGTTGCCATCAATCCCGGCAATTCCGGCGGGCCGCTGTTCAATCTGGATGGCGAGGTGGTGGGCGTGAATTCGCAAATTTTCAGCCGCACCGGCGGTTCCGTGGGAATTTCGTTTGCCATCCCCATTGAAGTGGTGATGAACGTCTACCAGCAACTGCGCGACAAGGGCAAAGTCAGCCGCGGCTGGCTGGGCGTGCTTATCCAGGATGTCACCCAGGATCTGGCGGAATCCTTCGGCATGAAAAAACCACACGGCGCGCTGGTCTCGAAGGTGGTGCCCGACGGCCCGGCCGCCAAGGCGGGCGTACAAGCGGGCGACGTGGTGGTGGCGTTCAACGGCAAGGATATCGACAGTTCCGCCGATCTGCCGCCATTGGTGGGCAACGCCCACGTCGGCGATCACCTGCCGCTGACCGTCCTGCGCGACGGAGAGGAGAAAAGTCTGCAAGTCGAGGTTGGGGAACTGCCCAAGGAAGAAACCCCGGTGCTGGCGTCCGAGGGGCCGGCCCCCTCCGGAACCCGGAGCGAACAGCTAAAGGTGACGGTGAAGGATTTGACCAGCAGTCAGCGGGAGAAGATGGATTTGGAGGATCAAGGCGTACTGGTCGAAAAGGTGGACCAGGGACCGGCCTATCACGCGGGAATCCGTGAAGGCGACGTCATCCTCATGGTGGACAATGAAAAGATACAGAACGCGGGACAATTCAAGGAAATCGTGGGCAAGCTCGCGGTGGGGAAATCCGTGCCGGTGCTCGTGCAGCGCCGGGGCAATCCGCTGTTCCTGGCGATGAAAATGCCGCCCAAGAGCGGCTGAGCATGGCCGCCCCGGCCGGCGGGGCCGCCTGTGCGATCGCGGCCGTGCGTCGATGCGGGCCATTGGTTTTCAGGGGGTGGATTTTTCCTTCACGTTTGCGGCGGAGACTGGCGATGGCGATTCGTTGTCGGCATCTATTTGAGCCTCCGGCAATCTCGGCTAGAATCGCGACCCTGTGCACGGCCGGTGTCTGTAGTCAGACGCGCGGGCTGCCGGCAGACGCCAACTCTCATCACTATTGCCAACGCCCGCGATGGAGCATATCCGCAACTTTTCCATTATCGCCCATATTGACCACGGCAAATCAACCCTGGCTGATCGGCTCATTGAAGCCTGCGGTGGCTTGAGCGCGCGGGAGATGGAGGATCAGGTGCTCGATTCCATGGATTTGGAGCGTGAGCGTGGCATCACCATCAAGGCCCAGTGCGTGACTCTTGATTTCACGGCGGATGACGGCAGGGTGTATTGCCTCAATTTGATTGACACACCCGGGCACGTGGATTTTGCCTACGAGGTTTCCCGTTCACTCGCCGCCTGCGAGGGCGCGCTCCTGGTCGTGGACACGGCCCAGGGCGTCGAGGCGCAGTCCGTGGCCAACTGCCATACGGCGGTGGACCAGGGACTGGCAGTCCTGCCGGTGCTGAACAAGATTGATCTACCGGCCGCCGAGCCGGAGCGCGTCAGGAAGGAAATCGAGGAGATTATCGGCATCGACGCGAAAGACGCGGTGGCGGTCAGCGCCAAGCTGGGGACGGGCATCTCCACGCTGCTGCACACGCTGGTGCGCCGCATCCCGCCGCCGAAGGGAGATCCGCAGGCGCCGCTCAAGGCCCTCATTATCGATTCATGGTTCGACAATTACCTGGGCGTGGTGTCGCTGGTGCGCGTGGTCGATGGCAATCTGCGCGTGGGCGAAAAAATCCGGGTCATGTCCACGGGGCGGGATTTCGAGGTCAGCCGCGTGGGCATATCGACGCCCAAGAAGATCGACCGCAAGGAACTGCGAGCCGGCGAGGTGGGCTGGGTCATCGCCGGCATCAAGGACGTGGATGGCGCGCCGGTGGGCGATACCCTGACCGACAGCGCGCGGCCCGCGACCAAGCCGCTGCCGGGGTTCAAAAAGATCAAGCCGAATGTATTTGCCGGCCTGTATCCCACCGATCCGGCAGACTACGAATCGCTGCGCGAGGCGCTTGCCAAGCTGCGGCTCAATGATTCCTCCCTGCATTACGAGCCTGAGAATTCGCAGTCGCTGGGATTTGGATTTCGTTGCGGTTTTCTGGGCAAGCTGCACATGGAAATCGTGCAGGAGCGGCTGGAGCGGGAATACAACCTGCAATTGGTCACGACCGCGCCAACCGTGGTTTATGAGGTGCTGACGTCGGGCAATGATGTGATTTATGTCGACAATCCCGCCCGGCTGCCGCCCGTGGGGAAAATCGCGGAAATCCGCGAACCCATCATTCGCGCCGACATCCTGGTGCCGCAACAATACCTGGGGCAGGTCATCACCTTGTGCGTCGAGCGGCGCGGCGTGCAGAAGAAACTTCTTTATCTGGGCGGACAGGTGGCCGTGAGTTACGAACTGCCGCTCTCCGAAATGGTCCTGGATTTCTTTGACCGGCTGAAGTCCGTGAGCCGGGGTTATGCCTCGCTGGATTACAGCTTCGTGGGGTACCAGCATGCGCGGCTGGTCAAGCTGGATATATTGATCAACGGCGACCGGCTGGATGCCCTGTCCACCATTGTTCATCAGGACCAGGCGGCGCGGCGCGGGCGCGAGGTGGCGGAAAAAATGAAGACGCTCATTCCGCGTCAGATGTTCGAAATCGCCGTTCAAGCCGCCATCGGCTCGCAGATCGTGGCCCGGGAAACCGTCAAGGCATTGCGCAAGAACGTGCTGGCAAAATGTTACGGCGGCGACATCACCCGCAAGCGCAAGCTTTTGGAGAAGCAGAAGGAGGGCAAGCGCCGTATGAAACAGTTCGGTACGGTGGAGATCCCGCAGGAAGCCTTCATGGCCGTGTTAAACATTGGAAAGGACAAATAATGCAGACAAGTGTGGACTTCGGACTGGTGTTGACGGTGCTGACCCTGGTCAGCGGCGGTCTTTGGGCGATCGATGCCTGGGTTTTTGCCCCCCGCCGCCGGCTGCTTGGCGGGGATGGGACGGCAGTCTCCCGGCCGTGGTGGGCGGATTATGCGCAGTCGTTCTTCCCCGTGTTTCTCGCGGTGCTTTTGCTGCGCTCATTCCTCGTGGAACCCTTCCGCATACCCTCCGGCTCCATGATGCCCACGCTCCTGGATGGCGATTTCATCCTGGTGAACAAATACGTCTATGGATTGCGCCTGCCCGTCGTGAACTGGAAAGTGCTGGATGTCGGAAAACCGCGACGCGGCGATGTAATTGTATTCCGCTACCCGGTGGACGGAAGGACGCCTTTCATCAAACGTGTCATCGGTCTGCCCGGAGATCATGTCGTTTACGATGACAAGACCCTCTATATAAACAATGAGAAAATTGCGGTGGAGGAAACCGGCGTCTATGAAGGCAAGGGGCGTTACGCAAGCCATACCGGCGCCTCGGTGCGTGTTGAGCACCTGGACGGCGTCGACCACAGCATACTGGTGTTTCCCGAGCGGCCGCCGCGGAACGCGGATATAATCGTCCCGGCGGACAATTATTTTGTCATGGGCGACAACCGTGACAACAGCATGGACAGCCGTTTTTGGGGCGAGGTTCCAGATGCCAACATCGTTGGCAAGGCCTTCCTGATCTGGATGAATCTGGACCTGGACTGGAGTCGCCTCGGCAACCGTATAAAATGAAACCACGATCGGACTAACAGGAGGTTTTATGTCAGCACATCGTCATCAACAGGGTCTCACTTTCATCGGCTTCCTTATTGTGGCAATCATGGTTGGCTTTTTTGCCTTCGTGGCATTGCGACTTTTCCCAATCTATTCGGAAAAATTCGCGGTGATACAGTCCATGAAATCCGTGGCCAATCTACCCAATATCGGCGCGGCCTCGCCCACGCAAATCCAAAATGACTTGATGAAGAACTTCGTCATCCAGGGCATTGATGAAAAATTCATCAACACTCTCAAGGACGAACTGACGATAGACAAGGACGAAGACGGCAACCGCACCATGACGCTGGAATATGAGATACGGAACAATTTCTATGGCGAACTGGATCTCGCATTGAATTTCAGCTACACCGTCATCCTGCCGGTGAAAGAATAATAGCCGCCATTGATGTTGACGGAACAACAACGCCTGCAGCGATGTGCCGATAAAATCGGCCATCAGTTCCGAAAGGTGGGATTGTTGCGGGCCGCGTTGACTCACCGTAGTGCCGGCGCTGACAATAACGAACGTCTGGAGTTTCTCGGTGATGCAGTCCTGAATCTTTTTATCACCCAGGCACTCTTTGACCGCTTTCCGGAAAAAGATGAAGGACACCTGACCCGCCGGCGGGCGGCGCTGGTCAGGCGGGAGGCACTGGCACGAATCGCCCGACAGCTGGAGCTGGGTGATCTCCTCAAGCTGGGGGAGGGCGAATTGAAGAGTGGTGGAGGCCGGCGTGATTCCATTCTGGCCAATGCGCTGGAGGCAGTCATCGGCGCCGTCTATCTTGATGCCGGATTTGCGGCATGCACAAATACCCTGCACCGGTTGTATGGCACGATGATCGCAGAACAGGATTCGGACGAGATTGCCAAGGATCCGAAAACACGACTGCAGGAATATTTGCAGGCCCGACGCATGCCTCTGCCGATTTACCGCTTGAAGGGCATGGAGGGTGAAGCTCATCAACAGACGTTTGTCGTGGAATGCGAAACGGCAGCGCTCTCCGGCGCCTGGCAGGGCAGGGGGGGCAACCGCCGGGCGGCGGAACAAGCCGCGGCGGAACAAATTTTAAGTCATCTTGAAGCCTGATTTGGCATTGAAATCCCCCGTTGAGGGTTCTGTTCAAGCGCCGGTGCAGCGCTGCGGTCTGGTCGCCATTGTGGGCCGCCCTAATGTCGGCAAATCCACCCTGCTGAACAAGCTGATCGGACGCAAGCTCAGCATCACCTCGCGCAAGCCCCAGACCACCCGCCATGCCTTGCTCGGGATCAAGACCCGCGGAATGAATCAAATCCTCTATGTGGATACCCCGGGTCTGCATCGCAGTCCGGAAAAACACCTCGGTCGTTACCTTAACCGTGAGGCAATGCGTACGTTGCGTGATGTCGATGTAATTCTGTTTCTCATCGAGGCGGCTGGCTGGCGCAGGGGGGATGAACACGTATGGAAGCAATTGCGGGGCATCCCGGCGCCGATCCTGCTGCTATTGAACAAGGTGGATAAATTGAAACAAAAAAAAGAATTGTTACCGCTGTTGAAACAGTTGCAGACGCACGGCCCCTGGGCGGAGATCATCCCTGTCTCGGCCCGCAACGGTGACAATCTGGATCACATGGAGGACGTGATCAGCCGCCACCTGCCCGGACAGTCGTGGCTCTATCCTCCCGATCAACTCAGTGACCGCCCGGAACGCTTTTTCGCGGCGGAGGTCATTCGCGAGAAACTGATGCGTAATCTGGAGCAGGAACTGCCATATCATACCGCTGTCATCGTGGATAAATATGAGGATTCAGCGCACGATGTGCATCTGCATGCCACGATATGGGTGGAGCGCCCCGGGCAGAAGGCTATCGTCATCGGCAAACAAGGCGCCATGCTCAAGCTCATCGGCGAACGTGCCCGGCGGGATATCGAAGCCCTGGTGGGCAAGCGCGTTCATCTCAAGACGTGGGTTAAAGTGCGCGGCGGCTGGACGGACGACGTTCAGCAACTGCGCGAACTCGGATTTTCCTGATGCTCCGTTTGACAGGAAGGGTTGCTCGTAATGCGGGTTGACCTGCATCCGGCGTACTTGCTGCACCGGAGGAATTACCAGGAAAGCAGCTATATCGCGGAGGTGCTTTCCTCCCAGCACGGCCGCGTGGCCCTGATCGCGAAGGGAGCCGCCCGTCCTTCCGCGAAAAGGGCCGCGGGCGCGGCGGCAGCCCTGCAGCCTTTCCAAATGCTCAATATAGCCTGGGCCGGACGGGGCGAACTGCCGGTGCTGACCGGCATTGAATCCTTGGGCCCGGCGCATTTAAACGCGTCAAAATTATTGAGCGGATTTTATATGAATGAATTGTTGCTGCGGCTGCTTCATCGTTCTGATCCGCATCCGGAGTTGTTCGACGCTTACCAGCGGGCGCTGCGTGACCTGGCGGGGGAGGATCGGCCGGAATGGCCGCTGCGCCAATTTGAAGTTCGGTTGTTGCGCGTCATCGGTTATGCGCCGATATTGGATCGCGATGCGGTCTCCGGTCTGCCGGTGCGGAATGATGCGCGCTACGGATACCGCCTTAGCCAGGGGCCCAGCACGGCGTGGGATGGCGACCAGGAAGCCATTGCCATCAGTGGGGCGGGCCTGCTGGCCCTGGCGGGCAATCAGCCTCCGGATCGCGAACTATGGCCTGAGCTCAAACGGTTGTTGCGGGCGCTGCTCGCAGTACATCTTGGCGATCGGCCGTTGACCACGCGTGCATGGGTGCGCTAACAGCGCCGCTTCAGTTTCACGTGTGGCAAAGTCACTGTAGAATGCACGCCCCTTGAACTCGTCAGGGCTCGAATACCCATGCCACCTGCGCCGCCATTGCTGGGCGTGAATATTGATCATGTCGCGACTTTACGGCAGGCGCGACATACGTTTTATCCGTCTCCGCTCGATGCGGCGCTGCTGGCCGAAGGCGCGGGCGCCGATCTAATCACGGTGCACCTGCGCGAAGACAGGCGTCACATCCAGGAGGAAGACGTGCATCGACTCGCCGCTGCGCTGCGGGTGCGATTGAATCTTGAAATGGCGATGACGGAAGACATGATTAATTTCGTGATGCGCCTGCAGCCTTCGGACTGCTGCCTGGTGCCTGAACGCCGCGAGGAATTGACCACCGAAGGCGGTCTGGACGTGGCTGGCCAGACTGACAGGGTGCGATCGGCCTGCGCCAGAATAACGGCGGCCGGCGTGCGTCTGTCACTGTTCATCGATCCGGTTCAACAGCAGGTGGACGCCGCCAGCAAGAGCGGCGCGCCGGTCATCGAGATTCACACCGGCCATTACGCCAATGCCGCCACGCCGGAAGCGCAGGAGAGGGAATTGAACCGCATACGTTCTGCCGCACATCGGGCGCTGGCTCTCGGGTTGCAGGTCAATGCCGGCCACGGACTGCATTATGACAATGTCCTCCCCATCGCCGCGTTGCCGGAGATTCGCGAATTGAACATCGGTCACTCGATTATTTGCCGGGCCGTATTGCACGGTCTGCCGGCGGCGGTGCGCGAGATGAAACAATGCCTGCAAAGGGCGCGCGCATGATTTTTGGCATCGGCGTGGACATGGTGGAAGTGACACGCATCGAATCGGCGCAAAGACGGTTTGGTCCGCGCCTGGCGCGGCGCCTGCTGGCGCCGGAGGAGTTGCAGGAGTATGCCCGCTCCCGCCGGCCATCGCAGTTTCTCGCCAAACGCTTCGCGGCCAAGGAGGCACTGGTCAAGGCGCTGGGCACCGGCATCGGACGCGTGCTTTCCTGGCGGGCCATCCGCGTGGCACATGATCAAAAAGGGCGGCCCTATTTCGATCTCGGTTCGACTTCGGGATATTTATTAAACCAGCATCAGATTTCGGCAAGTCACCTGAGTATTTCAGACGAGCGGGGTTATGCGCTGGCTTTCGTCATCCTGGAGCGTACATAGAAGATGAGCACAAGGCCATCCACTGTGCACAGCACCGCGTCGGAATCACCGGCCGAGGTCCTCCGTGCCGAAGTCGGCCGGCGCCGCACGTTCGCCATCATTTCCCACCCCGACGCCGGCAAGACCACGCTGACCGAAAAACTGCTTTTGCTCGGCGGCGCCATTCAAATCGCCGGCACCGTCAAGGGGCGCAAGAGTTCGCGCCACGCCACCTCGGATTGGATGGAGATCGAGAAGCAGCGCGGCATCTCTGTGACCTCATCGGTGATGCAATTTCATTATCGCAACTGCGTCATTAATTTGCTGGACACGCCAGGACACGAGGATTTTTCAGAGGATACGTACCGGACCCTCACCGCGGTGGATTCGGCATTGATGGTCATCGACGCCGCCAAGGGTGTGGAGGAACGCACGATAAAATTATTGGAAGTATGCCGGCTGCGAAATACCCCGATCATCACCTTCATCAACAAGCTGGATCGCGAAAGCCGCGACCCGTTGGAATTGCTGGATGAAATCGAGCGGATTCTGAGGATTCAATGCGCGCCGGTGACCTGGCCGCTGGGCTCGGGGAGGGACTTTCGCGGTGTCGTCCAACTGCAAGATCAGCGCGTGCGCCTGTTCCGCTCACGCAGCGATGACGGCACAGGCGAGGGCAGGCTGCTGGATGGCATGGGGCATCCGGAAGTGCGGGCCGCCCTGGCGGGACAATGCGGCGAAGTCGAGGAGGCCATGGAACTGGTGCGTGCGGCAGCTACGGCGCCCGATGAAGGCGCCTTTCTCGCCGGCAAGCAAACCCCCGTGCTGTTCGGTTCGGCCCTGAACAGTTTCGGCGTGCGTGAACTTTTGGATTATTTCGTGGTGCATGCTCCACCGCCACGCCATCGCGATACTTTGACGCGTACCGTGCAGCCAGTGGAGGAGAAATTCAGCGGTTTCGTCTTCAAAATCCAGGCAAACATGGATCCCGCGCATCACGACCGCATCGCCTTCCTCCGCATCTGTTCGGGCCGATATCACAACGGCATGCGCGTACGCCATGTGCGTGCAGGCAGGGATGTGACGCTGCAGGGGGCGCTGCGTTTCATGGCGCAGGATCGCGGCGCCACGGAAACCGCCTGGCCCGGTGATATCATCGGCCTGCACAACCACGGCACGATTCAGATTGGCGACACCTTCACCCAGGGTGAGAACCTGAAATTTATCGGCATACCCTATTTCGCGCCGGAATTGTTCCGACGTGTCGTATTGCGGGATCCGTTGCGCATGAAGGCGTTGCAGAAGGGTCTGGTGCAGTTGAGCGAGGAGGGCGCCACTCAGGTGTTCCGTCCATTGCTCGGCAATGAGCTGATTTTGGGGGCGGTGGGAATGCTGCAATTTGAAGTGGTGGCCTGGCGCTTGCAACATGAATACGGCGTGCAATGCAGCTTCGAACAGACTCCCGTTGCCGTGGCGCGCTGGGTGGAATGCGGTGACGGCGGCCGTTTGAAACAGTTCGAGGAAAAACTGCACGCGCACCTGGCGCGCGACGGCGCCGGCAATCTGGCCTATCTGGCGCCCAGCCGCGTCCATCTGGAATTGACCATGGAACGCTGGCGGGAGGTTCAATTCCGGACCTCCCGCGAACATTAAAAAAGAAGGTGCTACGGATCCGCGGAAGGTTCCGGGGGACGATTGGGGTTGATTTCCGTGACTTCCTCGTCCGAACTGCGATCCTCAGTAGAGTCAGGGTGATCTTCGAAGGAATGTTCCGTGACTGAAGAAGACGCTTCTTCCTGAGGCTCCGGATGTACCGCCGGCTCCTTGTGGAATCGCGGATGCAGTTCCGTGATCGCCTCGGAATCCTGCTCCGCTTCCATGCCGATGTGAGACTGCTCATCGCCAGCCATCGCCGGTTCTGATTCAGGGGCGGTCGCACCGCCATCTTCCGCATGGCGCTTTTCGGAGTGCACCTGCATGCCCCGCTCCCCCTCACGGCGCCGGCGTCGGCCGCCGCGGCCACCTCGCCGACGTCGGCCACCACGGCGATGCTCGGAAGCCTCGTCTTCCTCGGGATGGACTTCGGCAGGCGCTGAAACAGCCGTGGGTGCGGCGGATTCCTCCACCGGTTTGGCGGGTGGATGGCGTGCGGGACGATGCCCCCCACCGCGATGCTTGGCGTCGCGGCCCGCCTTCGGTGCGGCATGATGTGGCTTGGGGCGCGCGGGACGATGATCCGGCTCGGCGGGCGCGGCCTGTTGATACCCCGCGTCATTGGCGGGGGCCGCCCCGAACAGGCGCGAGAACAGGCGCTTGGCGGTGCTCCAGAGCCCGGCTTCGGAAGTCACCACGGGCATGGTTCGCGGCGGTAGTCGCTTGTGCACGTCCTTGACGGCCGGTTCCTCATGGAGCGGCTTCAATGGCGGTGGTATTTCCGGCTCCTCCAGCGCGGGTGCGGCCACCAGCTTGTAGCTGCTTTCGCTGTGCGCCGAATGGCCGGTGTCCTGATCCCGCAGGCGCTCCAGTTTGAAATGCGGCGTCTCGAGGTTGATGTTGGGCACCAGCACCACGCTGATCTTGTGCCGTTCTTCTATGCGATGGATCTCGCGCCGCTTTTCGTTGAGCAGAAAGGTGGCGGCATCCACCGGCACCTGCGCCACCACCTTGGTGGTGGATTCCTTCATGGCCTCCTCCTCGATGAGGCGGAGGATGGACAGCGACAGTGATTCGACGCTGCGGATGGCCCCATTGCCGCTGCAACGCGGGCAGACGATGTGGCTGAATTCCGCCAGCGAAGGGCGCAGCCGCTGCCGCGACATTTCCAGCAGGCCGAAGCGGGAAATCTTGCCGACCTGCACCCGTGCCCGATCAACCTTCAGGCTTTCACGCAGGCGGTTTTCCACGTTCCGCTGGTTGCGCGGGTTCATCATGTCGATGAAATCGATCACGATCAATCCGCCCAGATCGCGCAGACGCAATTGCAGGGCGATCTCCTCGGCGGCTTCGAGATTGGTGTTGGTGGCGGTTTCCTCGATGTCGCCGCCGCGCGTGGCGCGCGCCGAATTGATGTCGATGGTGATCAGCGCCTCGGTCGGCTCGATGACAATGGAACCGCCGGAGGGCAGGGTGACTTCGCGATCGAACGCGGATTCGATCTGGCTTTCAATTTGATAGCGCGTGAACAGCGGAACGCTGTCGCTGTACAGTTTGAGCTTCTTCAGATTATGCGGCATGACATGCTGCATGAAATCCGCCGCTTTTTCGTATAGCGACTGATCATCGATGAGAATCTCGCCGATGTCGCTGCGGAGGTAATCGCGGATGGCGCGGATGATGACGTCGCGATCCTGATAGATCAGGAATGGTGCGTGACGTTCGCGCGCGGCTTCTTCTATGGCCTGCCACAACTTGAGCAGGTAATCGAAATCCCATTGCAAATCCTCCGGGCCCTTGCCCACCCCCGCGGTGCGGAGGATAAGGCTCATGCCTTCGGGAACGTTCAGGGCGTTCATGGTGTCACGGGCTTCGTCGCGATCGGCGCCCTCGATCTGGCGCGAGACGCCCCCGCCGCGGGGATTATTGGGCATCAACACCAGATAGCGCCCGGGGAGGCTGATGAAAGTGGTGAGCGCGGCGCCCTTGCTGCCGCGTTCGTCTTTTTCGACCTGGACGATCAGTTCCTGGCCTTCACGCAGCAGGTCACGGATGTTCTGACGGCCGCCGGCGGATTCGGAAAAATATGCGCGCGAGACTTCCTTGAGCGGCAGAAAACCATGACGTTCGGCGCCATAGTCGACGAACGCAGCCTCAAGACTGGGCTCGATATGGACAATGCGGCCTTTGTAAACGTTGGACTTTCTTTGCTCCCGGCCGGTGGACTCGATATCCAGGTCGTAGAGCTTTTGTCCATCCACCAGTGCTACCCGCAACTCTTCCCGTTGAGTCGCGTTGATCAACATTCTTTTCATTATCGCAATCCCGTAGCGTCGGCGGCTGGTTTCCGGCGGCGGCGTCACTCTGGACCACCGCGCACTCGAACCCCGATTGCCACCGCCGTCGCTGATGCGCAACAGCGCGGCAACCACCGCGCACGCCTGTCAAATCCCACAACCCCAAGGGCGTGGAGAAAAAATTGAACGGTATCTCGGTGTCATGCGTACGTGGCGCATGCCCCCATGGCCCACTATGATGATAGCGGCGCCTACCGGTCAAACAGCCGCTGGCAGGCGCTAACCAGATGGATGCACAAGCGAGAAGACTTTAAAGATCATTGAGTTAGCGTACAAATCTCGCAAGCCAGCGGTTAGCTACTATATCAGCGATGAGAATCTACGGCAATAAAACGGCCCTCAAGGGCATGGAAACGGCATTGGAACCGCGTCTGAGCGGCGTCCGGCATGTCCACGTGGACGGCGAACAAGCCGGCCGAAGGGTGGATAATTTCCTGTTTGGTTTGTTGAAGGACGTGCCTAAAAGCCGCGTCTATCGCATGTTGCGCACGGGGGAGGTGCGCATCAATGGACGGCGGGCAAAACCCGAGACGCGCCTGGCGGTGGATGATCGGGTGCGCATTCCACCCGTCCATGTGGAAAACACCGCGCCCCGCGCCCACGGCACAGGCGCGACTCCGCTGCCGGTGACGGTGCTTCATGAGGATCCGGGCCTTTTGGTGATTGACAAGCCCGCCGGCATGGCGGTGCACGGCGGTTCGGGCATTCGTTTGGGGGCCATTGAACTGTTGCGGCGCCAGCGTCCGGAGTGTGCCTATCTCGAATTGGCGCACCGGCTGGATCGGGACACCTCCGGCTGTCTGATGATCGCCAAGAAGCCGTCGATTTTGCGGTTGCTGCACGAACAACTGCGCTCGGGGCGGATTGAAAAACGCTATCTGGCGTTGGTGAGGGGCGCCTGGCAGGGAGGTGAACGGACGGTGCGGGCGCCGTTGCTCAAAAATATCCTCGCCGGCGGCGAGCGCCGGGTCAGCGTCAGCCGCGACGGGAAGGAATCGGTTTCGCATTTTGCGCCAATACAGGTATTCCCGCAGGCCACCCTCGTGGAGGTTCTGCTGGAGACCGGGCGCACGCATCAAATCCGCGTCCACGCCGCGCATATAGGCCATCCCATCGCGGGTGACGGGAAATACGGCGATGTCAAATTCAATCGTGACATGAAACTTCGGGGACTGCGCCGCTTGTTTTTACACGCAGAGCGATTGCATCTGCCGGCACCAAGGCCGGATGAACGGTCATTGGAGTTCCACGCGCCGCTGCCGCAGGAATTGAACGCCGTACTCAATGAACTTAAAACCGGGGTACAATTCTAATTTCTGACACACATCACGACGCAAAGTAACTTATGACGGAACCCGCACCCACATCGGCCGGCAGCAATGACTGGCAACGCCGGCTTGTTGATCGCTTCGCGTTCGAGGTGCTGGCCGAGCAGCGACGCAGCCGCCGGTGGGGGATTTTTTTTAAACTGCTGGGACTTGCCTATCTGTTCTTGCTGCTTGCAGCCTACAGCGGTTCCAGTTGGAAGACCGGTGCCATTACCGCCGGACGTCATACTTCGCTCATCAATATCCAGGGAATCATCAGCGATGACGCGGATGCGAGCGCGGACAATGTCATCGGCAGCCTGCGGGAGGCCTTCGAGGACAAGAACACGGCCGCGATCATATTGCGCATCAACAGCCCCGGCGGCAGCCCGGTGCAGGCGGGTTATATCAACGATGAGATCTACCGCCTGCGTCAGAAACACCCGGACATCAAGGTATATGCGGTCATCACCGATATCTGTGCCTCCGGCGGCTATTACATTGCCTCGGCGGCGGATGAAATTTATGCCGACAAGGCCAGCATCGTGGGTTCCATCGGCGTGCTTATGGACGGATTCGGTTTTGTCGGCACCATGCAGAAATTGGGGGTGGAGCGACGCCTCCTGACTGCCGGCGAGCACAAGGGTTTGCTCGATCCCTTTTCACCGGAGAAACCCGACGAAGTGGCGCACATCCAGGGTCTGCTCAAGGAAATTCATGACCAGTTCATCAATACCGTCAAGAAAGGTCGTCGCGATAGATTAAAGCTGGACGATCCGCAATTGTTTTCCGGATTGGTGTGGACCGGGGTGCAGGCGCTGGAGCTGGGGCTCGTCGACGGCCTGGGCAGCAGCAGCTATGTTGCCCGCGAGGTGATCAAGGAGGAAAAGATCGTCGATTACACCCACAAACAGGACTATTTCGAGCGGTTGACCAGCCGGATGGGCGCCACGTTGTACAATTCCTTCAGTCGCCTCGGCGAACCCGCCCTGTTACGCTGAATGGGCGGCGGGCGCGAACACATCGATGCCGGCGTTGGCCAGCATGCGCGTCAAGGTGATCAACGGCAGTCCGATGAGCGCCGTTGGATCGTCGCCGGACATTTTCTCAAATAGTGCGATGCCGAGTCCTTCGGACTTGAAACTGCCGACGCAATCGTAGGGTTGTTCGCGCAACAGATAGGATTGCAATTCCTCATCCGTGTAATTGCGCATGTGGACCGTATAAGGCACGCATTCCACCTGCTCGGTGCCCTGTGCGGCGTCCAGAACGCAGATTCCCGTGAGAAAAGTCACCGGGCGTCCCCGCATCAATATCAATTGCTCCGCCGCCCTCTGAAAATCCCCCGCCTTGCCGAGCATCTGCGATCCCAGGGTGGCCACCTGGTCCGCCCCGATGATCAGGGCCGCTGGAAAGCGGATCGCAATGGCCCGCGCCTTGTGCCGCGCCAACCGGATGACCAGATCGGCCGGCACCTCCCCCGCATGTTGCGACTCATCCACCGCCGGCGCGAATGTGGTGAACGGCAACCCCAGGCGCTGCAGCAGCATTTTTCGGTAAGGGGAAGAGGAGGCCAGAACGACCCGTGACGGGGCTGAAGACATGGGATCAATTAGCTTTTGAGTTTGTCCGGCATATATAATAGCCGGCCTTATGGGTGGGGTATTACCCGATTATATTGAGCCGCTGCGGCTGGCAGAAGCCGGGGCGCATCTCAACGGAGCGATACCTGCGGAACGCATGCCCAGGTTGGCGCCCTTGCTGATCAAGGGCGCGGATGCGGGTGACGTTTGCGTCGATTTTCATTTTAATGATGATGGCGAAGGTCATCCGGTGTTGACGGGCCGGCTGACCGCCACATTGCCGGTATCCTGCCAGCGCTGTCTGCAAGCCATGACTGTGCGTATCGATGCGCCGGTGCGATTACGCATGGTTCGGGATGAGGGTGAGACGCCGCCTGATGTGGATGTGCTGCTTGTGACCACAGAGGCCATGTCACTTGCCCATATTGCCGAGGAGGAGTTGCTGTTGAGCATGCCGATGACGGCCAGGCATCCACAGGCCGATTGTCCCGTGAAACTGCCGCGTGGACAGGGTCCGGCGGGTGAGCATCCTTTTGCGGCCCTGGCGGCGCTGAAGAGGGAGGGGCGGACGAAGCATTCTGACGTTAAGTGACACTATCATATGAGTTTCAGTAAGGAGATCCATCATGGCGGTACATCAAAATCGTAAAACATCTTCGCGGCGCGGCATGCATCGATCGCACGATGCACTGACACCGGCCACTTTGTCGACCGAACCCACCAGTGGCGAGGTGCATCGCCGGCACCATGTAAGCCCCGACGGTTACTACAAAGGCAAGAAGGTCATTCGCGACGCGGGCGAATAGTCCGCCCGCGCTCCATTCGCGCTGCCTGGCCGGCGTCTTGTGCATACTCGAATCGCGGTGGACGCGATGGGTGGGGACTTCGGCCCGCGTGCCACCGTGCCGGCGGCGCTGGCCGCCATGCGCAAATATCCCGATCTGGCCCTGATCCTGGTGGGCGATGGCGATGTGCTGCGCCGGGCGCTGGTCGCGCAAGGCGTCCCGGAGGGCGAGCGGCTGGTGGTGCGGCATGCCTCCCAGCAGGTTGAGATGCATGATTTGCCTTCGCAGGTCCTGCGCAAGAAGAAAGACTCCTCCATGCGGGTGGCCGTCGATCTGATAAAGGAGGGATTGGCGCAGGCTTGCGTCAGCGCCGGCAACACGGGGGCGCTCATGGCCATCGCGCATTTTGTTTTGAAGACCCTACCGGGCATCGATCGACCCGCGATATGCACCGCGCTTCCCGGCGTGCACGGACACACCCATATGCTGGATCTGGGCGCCAATGTGGATTCCAGTTCCGAGGAGCTCTTTCAATTTGCGGTCATGGGCAGCGTGCTCACCAGCGCGGTTGAGAACAAGGAGCGGCCCACCGTGGCGCTGCTGAATATCGGTGAGGAGGAAATCAAGGGCAATGATCGCGTCAAGCAGACTGCGGCCCTGCTGGCTGGCAGTTCACTGAACTATGTCGGCTATGTCGAAGGCGATGACATCTTCGAGGGCAGGGTTGACGTCATCGTTTGCGACGGCTTCGTGGGCAATATCGCCCTCAAGACAGCTGAAGGTGTCGCCCGCGCCCTCGTGCAGTTTGCGCGGGAGGAGTTCACGCGATCAACCTTCACAAGAATGGCGGCCCTGCTCAGCCGGCCGGCGTTGCGCGCGGTCAGGAAACGGCTGGACCCCCGTGAATACAACGGCGCCAGTCTGCTCGGGCTGCGCGGCATTGTCATCAAGAGTCACGGCAGCGCCGATGATTTGTCTTTTCTGCGCGCCATCGAGGAGGCACGGCTGGAGATTGAAAAGAATGTGCCGGAACGGATTTCCCAGCAGTTGAGCGCCTATCTGGGGACGGCACAATGAACGTCGTTCACTATTCCAGAATAGCGGGCACGGGCGGATATCTGCCCGCACAGGTGTTGACCAACGCCGACCTGGAAAAGCGGATCGATACCACGGACGCCTGGATCAGCGAGCGTACGGGAATAAAAAAACGTCATATCGCCGCCGCCAATGAAACCACTTGTGATCTGGCCGAGCACGCCGCCCGGCGGGCGCTGACCGCGGCGCAAATCACGGCGGGCATGCTTGATTTAATCATCGTCGCCACCACCACGCCCGACGTGGTTTTCCCCAGCACCGCCTGCCTGCTGCAGGCGCGTCTGGGCATCGGGGGTTGCGCCGCATTCGACGTGCAGGCCGTCTGCACAGGATTCATTTATGCGCTGGCGATTGCCGATCAATTCATCCGCGGTGGCACATCGCGGCGGGTGCTGGTGGTGGGGGCCGAAACGCTGTCGCGCATCATCGACTGGACCGATCGCAGCACTTGCGTGTTGTTCGGCGACGGCGCGGGCGCGGTGGTGCTGGAGGCCGCCGATCGGCCCGGCATCTTGAGCACGCATCTGCATGCCGACGGACAATATCAATCCCTGCTGCATGTGCCCGCCGGGGTATCCAAGGGCTACGACCAATTGCGCAATGGCGAGGCCTACATGCAGATGGAGGGCAAGGAGGTCTTCAAAGTAGCCGTGAACACGCTGGGGCGCATCGCGGATGAAACCCTGGCGCACAACCAGATGGATCGGTCCCAGATCGACTGGCTGGTGCCGCACCAGGCCAACCATCGAATCATCGCCGCCACCGCGGAAAAACTAAAATTGCCCATGTCGCAGGTGGTGGTGACGGTGGCGGAGCACGGCAATACCTCGGCGGCCTCGGTCCCGCTGGCGCTCGATGTCGCGGTGCGCGACGGCCGCATCAAGCGCGGTGAAATCCTCCTGCTGGAAGCCTTCGGCGGCGGCTTCACCTGGGGCTCCGCGCTGTTGCGATATTAAATGTCGCTCGCGTTTGTTTTTCCCGGCCAGGGTTCACAGTCCGTCGGCATGTTGAATGCGCTGGCGGCGCACAGCCCGGTCATCGAAGCTGCTTTTGCGCAGGCCTCGGCGGCATTGGGCCATGACCTCTGGCGGGTGGTGCGCGAAGGGCCGGAGAAAAAATTAAACAGTACGGTAATGACGCAACCGGCCATGCTGGCCGCAGGCGTTGCCATCTGGCGTTTGTGGCGCGAGCGGGGCGGCGTGATGCCGCAAATCATGGCCGGCCACAGTCTTGGGGAATACACGGCCCTGGTATGCGCGGACGCGCTTGATTTTGAAGCTGCGGTCACTCTCGTGGCGGCGCGCGGGCGCTGCATGCAGGAGGCGGTGCCCGAAGGCAGCGGCGCCATGGCGGCAATCGTGGGTCTGGAATTGGAACCGTTGCAGCAGATCTGCGCCCATGCCGCGCATGGGGAGGTGGTCGCCTGCGCCAATCTCAATGCGCCGGGGCAAATAGTCATCGCCGGTCTTCGGGCGGCGGTGGGGCGGGCGATGGAGGCCGCGAAACAGGCAGGCGCGAAACGTGCCGTGCTCCTGCCGGTCAGTGTGCCGTCGCATTGCGAATTGATGCGCCCGGCCGCCGATCGATTCCACGCTGTTTTGAACAAATTACCCTTGCAATCCCCGCATATCCGCATCCTGCACAATTATGACGTGGAATCTCATGATTCGCCTTCGGACATCGTCGAGGCGTTGCGGCGGCAGCTTTACAGTCCCGTGCGCTGGATAGAAACTACGCAAAAGATCGCCGCCAGCGGCGTGCGTTTCCTGATCGAGGCCGGTCCGGGCAGGGTGCTGAGCGGGCTGTGCAAACGCATCGACAAGACATTGCAATGTCTGCCGGTTTACGATCCGGAAACATTACAGGCGGCACTGACCGCGACTTCGGGGGGACAATAAATGGAATTGTCCGGGCAAATCGCGCTGGTTACCGGCGCCAGCCGTGGCATCGGCGCCGCGATTGCACAGGCCCTGGCGCAACAGGGCGCCATGGTCATCGGTACGTCGACGACCGCTGCCGGCGCGGCGACCATCAGTCAGGCGCTGCAAGGGTTCAATCCCGCCGCACAGGGCGTGGTGCTGGATGTGACTCAGCCAGGCTCCATAGAAGCATTGATGATCGCATTGGAAGCGCAGAAGCTGAGTCCCTCCATCCTGATCAATAACGCGGCGATCACCCGTGACAATCTGCTGATGCGGATGAAAGATGAAGAATGGGAGGCCGTGGTGAACGCCAATCTGTCCTCCGTGTTTCGTCTTTGCAAAGCGGTGCTTCGAGGCATGATCAAGGCGCGCTTTGGGCGCATCATCAATATCTCCTCCGTGGTGGGAGAGACGGGAAATCCGGGGCAGTGCAATTACGCCGCCGCCAAGGCCGGCCTGTCCGGGTTCACCAAATCGCTGGCCCGCGAAGTGGCCAGCCGTGGCATCACCGTAAATGCGGTGGCACCGGGGTTCATTGACACCGACATGACCCGTGCGCTCAACGAGGCGCAGCGTGAAGCCCTGTTGTCGCAGATCCCCGTCAACCGGTTGGGCAGACCGGAGGACGTCGCCGCCGCCGTGGTCTTTCTGGCCTCCAAATCAACCACCTATATCACCGGGGAAACCCTGCACGTGAATGGCGGCATGTACATGCCGTAAATGTTTATTTATAACTTTAATTATACAATATAACTAATTGATATTATATATAAAATTAATATTTATACAAATGATAATTTTTGCTTGCAAGTTGAGTGGTTTCCACTAAACTAACGCCGCCGCAGAGATGGCGGCCAAAACGTTGGAGGAGTCATCCGCTATGAGCAGCATCGAAGAACGGGTAAAAAAGATCGTGATTGAACAATTGGGCGTGAAGGAAGAAGAAGTGAGCAATGAGTCCTCTTTCGTGGACGATCTGGGCGCGGATTCTCTGGACACGGTGGAACTGGTGATGGCGTTGGAGGAGGAATTCAAGACCGAAATTCCGGATGAGGAGGCCGAAAAAATCACCACCGTTCAGCAGGCTATCGATTACGTCAAGGCCCATCAGGGTTAATGCCCGCAGGGGTCACGGAAAGGCCGCCGATCATGAGGCGATGATCGCGGCCTTTCGCATTAATGAGCGGCGGCGGAATGTAATGTCAGTATCATGGGAGGATTACCGGTAGTGGCGAGAAGACGCATTGTAGTGACGGGGTTGGGCATGGTCAGCCCGGTCGGTAACACGGTTGCGGAATCCTGGGCCGCCATACTGGCGGGTCGGAGCGGCATCGGACCGATCACCGTTTTTGACGCCTCCAATTTTTCCGTGCGCATCAGCGGTGCCGTCAAGAATTTCGATCCGACGCAATACATCACCCCCAAGGACGTGCGCAAGATGGATACCTTCATCCATTACGGCATGGCGGCGGGCATCCAGGCCATCACGGATTCGGGCCTTGAGATCAACGAAGGAAATGGCGAACGGGTCGGCGTCATCATCGGTTCCGGCATCGGCGGCCTGCCGGGCATCGAGGAGAGCTACAGCGAATATTTGCGCGGTGGCCCACGCAAGATTTCCCCCTTCTTCGTGCCCAAGAACATCATCAACATGATCTCCGGCAACCTGTCCATCAAATACGGCATCCGCGGACCCAGTTACGCCATCGTCTCGGCCTGCGCCACCGGCGCGCACAGCATCGGCGACGCCGCGCGGCTGATCGAGCGCGGTGACGCCGACATCATGGTCGCCGGCGGCGCCGAGATGGCGACCACGCCCACCGGCATCGGCGGTTTTGCCTCCGCCAAGGCGCTGTCCACCCGCAATGACGAGCCGGAGCGTGCCAGCCGGCCGTGGGACAAGGATCGCGACGGGTTCGTGCTGGCCGATGGCGCCGGTGTCATGGTGCTGGAGGAATACGATCATGCCCGCAGTCGCGGCGCGCGCATCTACGTCGAACTCACCGGTTACGCCGCCAACAGCGACGCACACCACATGACGGCGCCCTCCCCGGGGGGAGAGGGCGCTGCGCGCTGCATGCGCATCGCCCTCAAGGATGCCGGTCTGAATGCCGAACAGGTGCAGTACATCAACGCCCACGGCACTTCCACGCCGTTCGGCGACAAGGCGGAGACCGATGCCGTCAAGAGCGTTTTCGGCGCGCACGCCTACAAGCTCGCCATGAGTTCCACCAAGTCCATGGTGGGCCACATGCTGGGCGCGGCCGGTGGTGTGGAGGCCATCTTCACCATACTCGCCATCCGCGATCAAGTGGCGCCGCCGACCATCAACCTGGATACGCCAGATCCGGAGTGCGATCTGGACTATGTGCCCAATCAGGCGCGACCGATGAAGATCGACGCGGCGTTGTCCAATTCCTTCGGCTTTGGCGGCACCAACGCCACGCTGATTTTTTCACGCCTGAGTTGACCGCCCGGCGCTGACATGCCGGGGAACAGTGCGGCGCGGACGGCCACGCTCATGTTCCTGATCAACGGCGAGCATCGCGATTCCCTACCGGCGACCGACCGCGGCCTGCAGTATGGCGACGGTTTGTTTGAAACCGTGGCCGTCATCGCCGGCCGGCCACAGCACTGGCAGGCACACCTGAAACGGCTGGAAGCCGGTTGCGCGCGGCTGGGGATCCCGTTCCCCGGATCAACAATGCTCGACGACGAATTCAGCCGCATGCCGCAATCGACCGGGCGCTGGGTGCTCAAGATTATCGTCACCCGCGGCAGCGGTGGACGCGGCTACCGTCCACCCATGCCCGCGCAACCCACGCGCGTGCTCTGCCGGTATCCGTGGCCGGATTATCCTGATGATCTCGCCGACCAGGGCGTGCGCACGCGCGTGTGCACCACCCGGCTGGGCTTCAATCCGGCGCTGGCCGGCGTCAAACATCTCAATCGGCTGGAACAGGTAATGGCCCGCCGCGAATGGGACGACGCCGGAATTGCCGAGGGCTTGATGTGTGACGCTGAAGGGCGTCTCATTTCGGGAACCATGAGCAATCTGTTTCTGGTGACGCGGGGCAGGGTGGGCACGCCGATCTTGACGCACGCGGGCGTCGCCGGCGTGATGCGCGAGCAGGTCATCGATGCCTGCCGCCAGTTGAATCTGCCCGTGGATATCGGCGCATGCGGAGAACCGGACCTGAAACGGGCGGATGAAGTATTCCTCACCAACAGCCTCATCGGCATCTGGCCGGTAATCGAGATTGTGGGAACGGGAGGTGGAACGATGCAACCCGGCCCCGTCACCCGCGCCTTGCGGACGCACATGCAGGAACTGGGCGCATTACCCCAACATGGTTAAACGCCTCTGCATTCTGGGGCTCATCGCGGCCGTGCTGGGAGCGGCGGGATGGCACGCATATCGCTGGCTGCGTGATGACTATGCGCGCTGGCAGGCCACTTCCCTGCAAGTGCCGGCGGACAAGGTCACATACGAACTCCGCCCCGGCATGAGCGTGCGGGCCGTGGCGGAAGATCTGGAGGCGCGCGGCTATCTGTCGCAGCCACTGTATTTCCGCCTGCTGTCCCATCAACGCGGGCTGGCCGGAAAAATCAAAAGCGGTGAATACGCCATCGAACGCGGCATGACGCCGCTGGCCCTGCTGGAGCGCTTCGCCGCCGGCCGCACGGTGGAGTATTCCATCACCCTGGTCGAAGGCTGGACCTTTGCACAGGTGAGGGCCGCCTTGGAGCAGCACCCGGTGGTTATCAACACATTCAAGGGCATGGATGACGGCCTCATCATGCAACGCCTCGGACACCCCGGAGAACATCCGGAGGGCCGTTTCTTTCCCGATACGTACCGCATCAGGAAGGGCAGCACTGATGCCGAGGTGTTGACCCGCGCCTATGGGCGGATGGAGAAATTATTAAACGACGTTTGGATCGCGCGCGCGGCGAATCTGCCCTATCAAACCCCCTACGAGGCCTTGATCATGGCCTCGTTGATCGAGAAGGAGACTGCGGTGCCCGGCGAACGCCCGCTCATCGCCGCGGTCTTTCTCCACCGGCTGCGCGTCGGCATGAAATTGCAGACCGACCCGACCGTCATTTACGGTCTGGGGGCGTCCTTCGATGGCAACCTGCGCAAGCGCGATCTCGAAACCGATACGCCTTACAATACCTATACGCGCGCCGGCCTGCCGCCCACCCCGATTGCCATGCCGGGCAGAGGCGCCATCGAGGCGGCCCTGCACCCGGCAACGTCGCCGGCACTGTACTTCGTGGCGCGGGGTGACGGCAGCCATCAATTTTCAAACACCATCGAGGAGCACAATCGCGCCGTGGCCCGCTATCAACTTTCACAGAAAAGCGCCCGCCCGTGAGCGCGCTGTTCATCACTCTGGAAGGCGTCGAGGGTTCCGGCAAAAGCACCCATCTGCCCTTCGTCGCCGACTGGCTGCGCCAGCGCGGCCGGCAGGTGGTCATCACCCGCGAGCCCGGCGGCACGCATCTCGGCGAGCTGATACGCGGCATCCTGCTCGACAACCGCCATCAGGACATGTCCGCCGACGCCGAACTTCTGCTCATGTTCGCGGCCCGGGCGGAGCATCTGCATCAAGTAATCAAGCCCGCGCTGGCCAAGGGCTCGGATGTCGTCTGTGATCGTTTTACCGACGCCACCTACGCCTATCAAGGCGGCGGCCGCGGCCTGTCCGCGGAGCGCATCGCGCAACTGGAGCAGACGGTGCAGGGCGAACTCCGCCCGCATTTCACCCTGCTGTTCGACGCGCCGTTGGAAGTCACCGTCGAACGTGCACGATCGCGAGGGCAGCCGGATCGCTTCGAGAACGAACGGCTGGCGTTCCATCGGCGGGTGCAGGATGTTTATCGCACACGGGCGACGGCCGAGCCGCGGCGCTTTCTGATCATCGACAGCAGCGGTACGGTGGAAGCCACGCGGGCATTGCTGACGCGCAAACTCACGGAGCGGGTGCGGTGCTGAGCCCGTATCCATGGCAGGCGGAGGCCTGGCAGCGGCTGCAAGCCTGGCGCCGCAGTGAAACCCTGCCGCACGGCCTGTTGCTGACCGGGCCACTGGGCAGCGGCAAGTTCGACATGGCGCGCGTGTTCGCGCAAGGATTGTTGTGCGTCCGCGCTGTTGACGGAATACCGTGCGGGGAATGCCAGGGCTGTCATTGGGTGGAGGCTGGGACGCACCCCGATCTCCGCCTGATCACTTTTGAAGTGGACGAAAAGACCGGCAAGACGGCCAAGGAGATCAAAATTGCCCAGATACGCGAGCTGATAGAATTCGCCCAGCTCAAAAGCCACACCGCGCCCCTGCGGATCGCCATCGTCCATCCGGCGGAATACATGAACCGGAACGCGGCCAACAGCCTGCTGAAGACACTTGAGGAGCCGCCGCCCGCCACATACCTTATTTTGATTGCGCATCAGCCCTCGCGATTGCCGGTGACTGTGCGCAGCCGCTGCCAGGTATTGCGCCTGTCGGCGCGCGCGGAGGCCTCCGCCGTGAACTGGCTGAGCCGGCAATCGGCCTGCCATGGCATCGACCCGGCGCCGCTGCTGAGGGAGCACGGTCCACTGGAGGCATTGCGGCTCCTGGAAAGCGGGGAATGGGGTGCGCGCACCACTTTGCTGCGGCAGGCCGGGGATTTGCTGCGCGGCACGGCCGATCCGATTGGAATCTCATCGCAATGGACGCGTCTCAACGCAATCCCATTGCTGGCTTGTCTGGAATCCCTGTTGATTGACGTGGCACGACTCAAGGCGGCGGGAGAGGAGGGGATGCCGGTCCACAAGGATCTGCTGCCCAGTTTGCATGATCTCGCAAAAGCGCTAGACTTTCCGAAATTATTCGACACGCAGGCGCTTATCCGGGAATCCCGGCAGTTGCTGGAACGGGGTTCCAATCTGCGCGAACAGGACGTGCTGGAAGAAATTGCGCTACACTTGTCCGCAAAACCGATGGAAGCCATGACGCCATGAGTGCACCGGCCAGCAATCCCCGCAAGGGCATTTTGTCCCTCACCATCAAGGAAAAAGGGGCGCTATATGCCTCTTATATGCCATTTATAAAGAATGGCGGTCTGTTTGTCCCGACCAACAACGCCTACAAATTGGGTGAAGAGGTATTCATGTTGCTGACTCTGCCTGACAGCAAGGACCGCCTGCCGGTGGCCGGGAGGGTGGTCTGGCTCACACCGAAGGGCGCCCATGGCAACAAGAACGCCGGCATCGGCGTGCAATTCAGCGAACTGGACAAGGGCACCACTCGCGGTAACATCGAAAAGCAACTCGCCGGCGTGCTGAAGTCGGACCGCCAGACCCACACGATGTAACTGTTCCGCGCCGCCGGAAACACGCGGGCATCCCGCTGTCTTTAACTCAGGCATGACCAACATGCTTATCGATTCCCACTGTCACATCCCCCTGGTGCTGGAACAAAATCCGGGTGCAGGATTGACTGAACTGCTTGCCGCCGCGCGCGAGGCGGATGTCGGTGGCATGCTCTGTGTCGCCGTGGATTTGGAAGGCGTGCCCGGTCTGCTGGGCCTGTCGCGCAGTCATCCAAATATTTATATCTCCGTCGGCGTGCATCCCAATGCGCATCCAACGCATGAGCCGGACATGGACACGCTGCTGGCGTATGCTCGTGATCCGCGCGTGGTCGCCATCGGCGAGACCGGGCTTGATTATTACCGCAGCCGGGGCGAACTCGGCTGGCAACACGAACGCTTCCGCAGGCATATCCGTACCGCGCGCGCCGCAAACAAGCCGCTCATCATTCATTCCCGCGAAGCGCGGGGTGACGTCATCAAGGTGCTGGCGGAAGAGAAAGCAGATGATATAGGCGGTATAATGCATTGTTTTGTTGATGATTATGATATAGCACTTAAAGCATTACATTTGAATTTTTTGATCTCGTTCTCCGGCATCCTGACCTTCAAGAACGCCGCGCCACTGCAGGAGGTGGCCAGGAAACTACCGCTCGATCGGCTGCTGGTGGAGACCGACTCGCCTTACCTCGCGCCGGCTCCCCATCGCGGCAAGGGCAACCAGCCCGCCTATGTGCGCCATGTGGCGGAGTTTCTGGCCTCGCTCAAAGGAATGACGTTCGCAGAAGTCGCGGAACAGACCACAAAAAATTTCCTGGATTTGTTTCCCACGACTCGAACCGGTCTGGCTCTCGCCGCAGCCTAGCGTTGCGAGTCGACCCCTTACAAGCGCACCCGGTTGAGGCGCAGGGCATTACCGACCACCGACACCGAACTCATGCTCATGGCGGCGGCGGCAATCATCGGTGACAGCAGCAGGCCGAAGAATGGATACAGCACGCCCGCGGCGATCGGCACGCCAAAGGCATTGTAGACAAAGGCGAAGAACAGGTTCTGGCGGATGTTCCGCATCGTGGCGCGGCTCAAACGGCGCGCCCGTACCATGCCATTCAAATCCCCCCTCACCAATGTCACACCGGCGCTTTCCATCGCCACGTCGGTGCCGGTGCCCATGGCAATGCCGACCTGCGCCTGGGCCAGCGCCGGCGCGTCGTTGATGCCGTCGCCCGCCATGGCGACGATACGGCCCTCGTTTTGCAGTTGTTTGATGATCTCCGTTTTTTGCTCCGGCAAGACTTCCGCGACCACGCGATCGATGTTGAGTTTGCGTGCGACGGCCTCGGCAGTGGAGCGATTATCGCCGGTGAGCATGACCACCTGCAGACCTTCCGCATGCAACGCGCTGATCGCGTTGGCAGTGGTGGGCTTGATCGGATCGGCAACGCCGATGAGGCCGGCGGCACGGCCGTCGATGGCGACAAACATCACCGTCTGACCATCGGAACGCATGGCGGCGGCTTGCGCCTCCAGTTCCGGCGAAGCGATGCCTAGGCTTTCCAATAATTTGTTATTGCCGATGCCTGCTTTTTTGCCGCCCGTGGCGCCGGTGACGCCTTTGCCGGTCACCGATTGAAAATCGGCGACATCGGCCGGGTTCAGACCGCGTGCCTCACCACCGGTCACGATCGCCGCGGCCAGTGGATGCTCGCTGGCGCGCTCCAGGGAAGCCGCGACCTGCAATATATCGTTCTCGGCGAAGCCGGGCAGGGCAACCACGCTGGTCAGCACGGGTTTGCCGAGCGTGAGCGTCCCCGTCTTGTCGGTGACCAGGGTATTCACTTTTTCCATGATTTCGAGGCATTCGGCGTTCCTGATGAGCACGCCGGCCATGGCGCCGCGGCCGGTGCCGACCATGATCGACATCGGGGTTGCCAGTCCGAGCGCGCAGGGGCAGGCGATGATGAGCACGGCAACGGCGTTGACGAAGGCATGGGCAAGCCGCGGCTCCGGCCCGAGGGTCCACCAGGCCGCAAAGGTCATCACTGCGGTCAGCACCACGATGGGCACGAACCAGCCGGAGACCAGATCCGCCAGCCGCTGAATCGGGGCGCGGCTGCGCTGCGCCTCGCTGACCATACGCACGATCCGGGCGAGCAGGGTGTCGCTGCCGACCTTCTCGGCGCGCATCAGCAAGGCGCCGGTGCCGTTGATGGTGGCGCCAATCAGGCGCTCGCCGGACTTTTTCTCCACGGGGATCGGCTCGCCGGTCACCATCGATTCATCGACGCTGCTGCCTCCCTCCGTGACGACGCCGTCCACCGGTACCTTCTCGCCGGGACGCACACGCAGGATGTCGCCCGGTTTCACCTGCTCGAGCGGGATGTCCTCCTCATGGCCGCCGTGGACAATCCGCGCGGTCTTGGGCGCGAGGCCGAGCAGCATCCTGATGGCGGCGCTGGTCCGGCTGCGGGCGCGCAGCTCTAGCACCTGCCCGAACAGCACCAGCGCTGTGATGACGGCCGCGGCCTCAAAATAAACCGGCACCGTGCCGTCGGCCATGCGTAGCGACGCCGGGAAGATGGCCGGCACCGTGATGGCCGCGGTGCTGTACAGCCAGGCGACGCCGATACCCAGCGCGATCAGCGTGAACATATTGAGATGGCGGAATACCAGTGATCGCCAGCCGCGCACAAAGAATGGCGCGGCTCCCCACAGGACCACGGGCGTGGCCAGCAGAAACTCCAGCCATTGCAGCCACACCGGATTGATTACATTCATGACGACATGGGGAAGAAATTCAGCGCCCATCGCCAGCAGAAAAAGCGGCAGCGCCAGCATGGCGCTGATCCAGAAACGCCGCGTCATGTCGGCAAGTTCCGGATTGTGTTCTTGAGCAGTGACTGCGCGCGGCTCCAAGGCCATGCCGCATTTGGGACAGTTGCCGGGATGGTTTTGACGCACTTCCTGATGCATGGGACAGAAGTAGGCAGCTATTTCAGCGGCGGTGTGCTCTGTACGCGGATTCGCCTGTTTGTGATGCCTGGCGTGCCCATGTTCACAGCAGGCGGCCGGTGTATCGCTGGTTTTCATAGTACTTAATGTAATCGAGAAATCAGCCCACCGATTGACGCACATCAATCTAGATAATCAGTAGGCGCCAGCATTGGCGCGGTTCTCCACGTGGTTCCTTGGCCACATATCATTTCGCATAATGTATATTATGTAAAATAGACGAAGGGTCGGGTAAATCAAGTAAAGGGGCTCACCATGACGTGGGCCTTTGAGGTTATCCAAGAAGCCTTCAGCGGTGACCCTCGCCTGTTGAGGGATGTCCAGCTGGCTTGCGGGATCTCTACCGAAGACGCCGCAAAGTTCTGCCTGGTATCGCCGGAAACCTTCCGGGGTTGGCGGAATGGCCGGCGCGCGAACCCGGCCGCTGTGCGCCTGTTGTCAATTCTCGCCGGTTACATGCCCTGGCGTGGCTGGGAGAAATGGCGCATCGATTTCGATGGAGAACTCTGCCTACCTCCTGACCACAAGTATGGCGTCAAAAGGTCAGACATCGTAAACATCCCCTACCTCCTCGGCATCCGTGAAGAATACCTCCGTGCCCGCGGAGAGGAAGGTGTAGCCTCTGACCGCGTCATTGTGCCGATGCGAAAGAAGGCTGCGGCAGCCGTAGAGACACCGCGCTCTCCTGAGAGCCGGAAAGTTCAGCGGCTGCGGGTACGCGCGCCTCCGGAGACTGAGAGCAGACGTAAGACGTCATCGCCTCGGTTAACATCCAGGTCAACAAGGGGGTAACATGAATCAAAGTTTGGGCATGCTGCAAGCATCAGGCAGCGAAGGGCGCCAGATGATAGTTGCAACTCTGGGAGAAACTCAGACCCAGATAAACTATTTTGATTCTGCAGGAGGACTTGTGGTTT
>DATJVC010000024.1 GCA_035501935.1 Gammaproteobacteria bacterium
GCAGAGATAGAACTTCCACCAATGGGGCGCGACCCCGCCCTCCCCGAGCTTGAACGTCACGTCCTTCATCATCCAGTACGTGATCGGGAGGAACGCGAGCGCCGCGAGCAGGCCCGACGTGATCAATCCCTGGTACAGGGCGCGCTCGACGTTCCCGGCCTTCGATCGCACGGCGAACGTGCCGATGATCGAGGCGACGATCGACACGCCGCCGAGCACCAGCGGGTACAGCGCGACCGTCGACTGCTCGCGGAACAGCAGCACGCCGAGCAGCATCACGGCAACCGCCGTAACGGCGTAGGTCTCGAACAGGTCCGCCGCCATCCCCGCGCAGTCGCCGACGTTGTCGCCGACGTTGTCGGCGATCACGGCCGGGTTGCGCGGATCGTCCTCGGGAATGCCGGCCTCGACCTTGCCGACCAGATCGGCGCCGACGTCGGCGCCCTTGGTGAAAATGCCGCCGCCCAGACGGGCGAAGATGGAGATGAGCGAGGAGCCGAAGGCCAGCCCCACCAGCGCGTGCAGGGCCTCATCGGTGCCCATGCCCGTTTTCAACAGCACGGTGTAATAGCCGGTGACGCCGAGCAGGGCGAGTCCCACCACCAGCATGCCGGTGATGGCGCCGCCGCGGAAGGCGATCTGCAGTGCCGCATTTAGTCCTCTCTTGGCAGCCTCCGCCGTGCGCAGATTGGAGCGCACCGAGATGTTCATGCCGATGAAGCCGGTGGCGCCGGAGAGTACCGCGCCGATCAGGAAGCCGATGGCCGTGTGGCTGCCCAGCGCGTACCAGATGACCGCCAGCAATATGACGCCGACGATGGCGATGGTGCGGTACTGGGTGGCGAGATAGGCCGCCGCACCCTGCTGCACCGCCGCCGCGATTTCGCGCATGCGCTCGTTGCCCTGCGGTTGGGACAATATCCATTGAACCGACCAGCCGCCGTAAACGATGGCCAGCAGCCCGCAGGCCAGCGCGAAGAGTAATGCGTGCGACATGTGATTCCCCCAGAAAGTCGTTAGCTGAAATTCACTTTAAAAAAGCTTGATCCCCTGAATTCCCATGTCCCGGAGGCGCATGGCCTCGGAATGGGTGCGCATTCTACTTCAGAACAAAGCTGGCCGTCAGCCGCTTTTTGACCGGCGCATTTTTGAGCCGGACGTACTTCGGCAGGCCGTCCTGGTAGGGCGGATAGTCCTCGCCCCGGATCAGCGGCCCGAGGTAGGCGCGGCATTTCGCCGTGATCCCGAAACCGTCGGCGGTGATAAAGTCTCGCGGCATCTTTTTCTCGTGGTTGGCGACATTTTCGAGGTCCGCCACGCCGATCTTCCAGCGGTAGGGCTTGTTCGAGGTGCGCACGATTGTCGGCATGACGGCGTTGCGCCCCTGCACCGCCAGTTCCACGCCTGCCCTGCCCACCGCGTAGGCCTGCTCCACGTCGGTCTTCGATGCCACGTGCCGCGCCGCGCGCTGCAGGTAATCGGCCACTGCCCAGTGATATTTGAGCTTCAACTGTTGCTTGATCAGTCCTGCGATCACTGGCGCCACGCCGCCCAGCTGCGCGTGGCCGAAGGCGTCGCGCAGCCCCTGATCGGACAGGAATTTCCCGTCGGCGTCCTTCACGCCTTCCGAGACCACCACGGAACAGTAACCGTATTTTTTGACGCACTCATCGACCCTGGCGAGAAAACGCGCCGGTTCGAAGGTGATCTCCGGAAACAGGATGACGATGGGCAGGTCGAGATCCCGATCGGCGGCCAAGCCCCCTGCTGCCGCGATCCAGCCGGCGTGCCGCCCCATCACCTCCAGCACGAACACCTTGGTTGAGGTCTTCGCCATGCTGGCGACGTCCAGCGTTGCCTCGCGCGTGGACACGGCGATGTATTTGGCCACCGAACCGAATCCCGGGCAGCAATCGGTGACGGGCAAATCGTTGTCCACCGTCTTCGGCACATGCACCGCGATGATGGGATAGCCCAGCTGCCCGCCCAACTGGGAAACCTTGAGGCAGGTGTCGGCCGAATCGCCGCCGCCGTTGTAAAAGAAATAGCCGATGTCGTGCGCCTGAAACACCTCGATCAGGCGCTCGTACTCGGCGCGGTTCTGCTCCAGCCCCTTGAGCTTGTATCGGCACGAACCAAACGCACCGGCGGGCGTGTGCTTGAGCGCGCGGATGCCGGCCGGTGATTCTTTGCTCGTGTCGATCAAATCCTCCAGCAGCGCCCCGATGATGCCATTGCGCCCGGCGTAGACCCTGCCGATGTGCCGGCGATGTTTGCGGGCGGTTTCAATGACGCCGCAGGCGCTGGCGTTGATGACGGCGGTGACGCCGCCGCTTTGGGCATAAAAGGCGTTGCGCGGGTTCATGCTGGCTTATAATGCGGTGAGTGGGGTAAATGAGAGCGCGCATAGTAACGTGCCGAAAACATTACGCAAAGCTCCCGATGCCGGAACCGCTACGGAGGCCGGCAGTCCAACCTTTTGCTGACCAACGCGCGTTTACGAACCCTCATGTTTCGCCTGCTGATTTTCCTGTCTCTGCTGCTGGGGCCGCCGTTCTTGCTCGCGGTCGAGGAGCTGCCGGATATGGGCGATTCCGCAGGAGCGCTGATTTCCCCCGAGCAGGAACACCGCGTCGGCGAGGCCTTCCTGCGTGATCTGCGTTCGCAGCAGAAGGTGATTGATGATCCGGAATCGGAGGCCTATATCAACGCGCTTGGTCACCGGTTGTCGTCAATGGCACAGGGGCAGACCAATCCCTTCACCTTTTTCGTGGTCGACAGCCCGGTCATCAACGCCTTCGCCATTCCCGGTGGTTTCATCGGCGTGCACGCGGGCCTGATCCTGCAAACCAGGACCGAGAGCGAGCTGGCGGCTGTGATGGCGCACGAAATTTCACACGTCACCCAGCGTCACGCCGCCCGCATGTTCGAAGCGGCCAGCAAGCTCAGTATCCCGACCGCAGTTGCCATGCTCGGCGCCATCGCTCTGGGCGTGGTCGCGCCGCAGGCCGGGCAGGCGGCGTTGATGGCGGTCACTGCCGGGGAGCAGCAATACGCCCTCAACTTCACGCGCGCCAACGAACAGGAAGCCGACACCATCGGCATGCAATTGCTGGCGCGCGCCGGCTTCAATCCACAGGCCATGGCGGATTTCTTCGAGCGCCTGCAGACCGCCAACCGTTACAACGACCCGGCCAACGTGCCTGAATTCCTGCGCGACCACCCGGTGACCACGAACCGCATCGCCGATGCGCGCGCTCGGGCCGAGCAATATCCCAAACGACACTATGAAGAGAGCGTCGCTTTTTATCTCGCCCGGGCGCGGTTACAAGTGCTGACCGCCAGGAACCCGCAGGATATCGTGCGGATGTATGCCGACAATCTGCGCAATGGCCAGTACCAGGTGGAGGAGGCCGCGCATTATGGCTACGCCCTGGCGCTGGTCGCCGCCGGGGAGCACGACAAGGCCCGGCAGGAACTCGAACGGCTGTCGAAGGCGGCGCCCGATGAGGCCGCTTACATGCTTGCACTCGCCAGCCTGGATGTGGACGATGAACAATACCCGCGCGCGCTGCAGACCTACCGCAAGGTATTGCAGCTCTACCCGGATTACCATCCCGCCGTTCTCGGCTACGCACGGGCACTGCTCTCCGCGGGCCGGGGCAAGGAGGCATTACAGACCCTGCGCGATTACACGCGCACGCATGACCTCGACCCACGCGGTTACCGTCTGCTGGCCGAAGCCGAGGGACAAGCGGGCGATCCCATCGAATCGCATCTGTCGCAGGCCGACTATTACTACATCAGTGGCGAACTGCCGCAGGCCATCCAGCAGGTGAAGATCGTCCAGGATAAACAGAACAACGCGTCGTATTATCAGCGCGAACGGGCGCAGGCCTATCAGGAACAGTGGCAGAAGGAATTCGACGAACAGGAAAAAGAAAGGAAGCGCGGGCAGCCATGAACGCAGCGCCGTCTGCGCCCACCCGCCGTGTTTTTTTGCGGAAACTGCTTGCCGTTGCCACCGGGCTCGCGGGTGCGTTGAGCCTGGGCCTCGGCCGTCCGGCCCTTGCCGCCTGGCCGGCCCGCGCCTTCGCCGCCAAGACCGAAACCGGGGCCGAACAGGAACTCTTCGCTGGTGCCGGCATCGCTGACAGCGCGGCGATACGGCTGGAGTTGCCGGCGCTCGCCGAGGACGGCTCGGTGGTGCCGCTCACGATCGACACCGATCTCCCCGCCGTCGAATCCATCAGCGTGTTCAGCGACAAGAATCCCTTCCCGCTCATCGCCCGTTTTGAGTATGGCCCCGGTGCGATCGGTGGCTATGTCTCCACCCACATCAAGCTTGCGGAATCGGCATACGTCACGGTGATCGCCCAATCACAGGGCCGGCTCTGCCGCGCGCGGAAATTCGTCACCGTCCTCAAGGGCGGTTGCAACTGAGATGAGTTCCAGCATCAAGGTAAGGGCGACGCTGGAGAACGACACGGCATTGATCCGGGCATTGATCCGGCACCCGATGGAGAACGGCCGCCACAAGGACGAAATCACCGGGGAACTCATCCCGCTCAACCACATCACCGAAGTGCTCTGCACCCACAACGGCCGGCCGGTGATGACCTGTCATCTGGGCCCGGGGGTTTCGAGAAACCCATCGCTGTCCTTCAAGATCAAACCCGCCCGCACGGGTGATGCCCTGGCGCTGTCATGGCAGGACAATTTGGGCGGCAGTGATCAACTCGAAGTCGCTATTTGAACCTTCTTCACACTGCGGCGCGTCCGCTCAGCAGTTGATCCAGCAGTTCAATCCAGTGCTGCACGCGCAGCGGCGTGCCGCTTTGCAAATGCAGCTGACAGCCGATGTTGGCGGTGAGGATGCGCTCCGGCCCCCCGGCGGTCAGCGCAGCCAGCTTGTTGTCGCGCAGCGTTTGCGACAGCGCGGGCTGCAGCAGCGAATAGGTCGCCGCCGATCCGCAACACCGATGCGCGTCACCGACTTCCGTCAACTGAAAACCACATTCTGCGAGCAGTGTCTCCACCAAACCGGGCAACTTCTGTCCATGCTGCAACGTGCACGGCGCCTGATATGCCACCTTCATCTCCGGCAGCGGCAGGCGTTTGAGCAACTCGCGCAACGCGACGCGTTCCTGCGCCACGACTTCGCCCACATCGCGCGTCAACTGCGATATCCGCGCGGCCCTGGCGGCATAGCGCTGATCATGGCGCAGCCAGTGGCCGTATTCCTTCACACTGACGCCACAGCCACTGGCCGTAATGACAATGGCCTCCACCCCCTGCTTGATGTACGGCCACCAGGCGTCGATATTGCGGCGCATGTCGCGCAGGGCGGCGCGATGCCTGCCGAGATGAAACCGCAGCGCTCCACAACAGCCCGCGCCGGGCGCTTCCACCAGTTCCATGCCCAATCGATCCAGCACCCGCGCGGCGGCGATGTTGACTTCCGGCGCCAGCGCCGGCTGCACGCACCCCGTCAGCGCCAGCATGCGGCGGCGGTGCGGCGATCTTCTCGCGGCCGGCGGCGCCAGCGTGTGCTCCATCATCGGCGGTATCTTCGATGCCCATGTGCGGGGCAATACTGGCCGCAGCCGCCGTCCGATCCTGAGTAGAAACGCGAACAAGCGCCGGCGTGGGATCACCGCCGCCAGGATGAAACGTTGAAGGTGATCGAACAGCCCGCGGCCGGCGCGTTTGTCGGCGATGGGCCGCACCACATCCAACAGCCGGCCATACTGCACGCCGGAAGGACAGGTCGTCTCGCAATTGCGGCAGGTGAGGCAGCGATCGAGGTGCTGCTGCGTCTTGTGTGTCGCCTTGCTACCCTCAAGCAGCATCTTCATGAGATAAATGCGTCCGCGCGGGCCGTCGAGTTCATCGCCGAGGATCTGATAGGTTGGGCAGGTGGCATTGCAGAAACCGCAATGCACGCACTTGCGCAGGATGGCCTCGGCTTCCAATCCTTCCGCAGTGCCGCGGACAAAATCCGCCAGTCGGGTTTCCATGATTTTATAAATATGAATAGAGTCGGCCGGGATTGAAAATACCCTGCAGATCGAAGACGCGTTTCAGTTTCACATGCTGCTCGCGCAGCGCCGCCGGCAATGGATGGAAAACGTCGCTGCGCGCGCCGCCGCGGAACAGGGTCGCGTGGCCGCCGCAACGCGAAACCGCGGCCCGGATGTCATCAGTACTCGCGTTTGATTTCAACCAGCGCAGACCTCCCGCCCATTCCACGAGTTGACGTCCGGGCAGCGACAGCGGCAACGTCAGCGGCGGCACGGACAGTCGCCATAGGGGTTCGGCGCCGTTGAAGAATGGATCGGCCTGCTCTCGCACGCCCACCCAGAATTGTGATGCCCGTCCGGATTCAATGCGTTCGCCGCGCAGTTTCTGGCACGCGGCGGCCACCGCCTGTTCGCCGCCTTCCAGACGCACACTCAGGTCACCGCTGGAAAAGGCACTGGCCGACACCGGCATCCCCTGTGCAACCCAGCCGTTGACGCGTTGCGTCGCTTCTTTTTCGTCATATGAGAATTTCAGCGTCGCTGAGGCGCGTGGACGCGGCACAACCTTGAGTGAAACTTCCAGAATGATGCCCAGCGTGCCGAGCGCGCCGGCCATCAACCGCGAAATATCGTAACCGGCGACGTTTTTGATGACCTGGCCGCCGAACCGCAGCATGCGTCCCCTGCCGTCGAGCATGCAGACGCCGAGCACGAAATCGCGCAGCGCACCTGAGGCCAGCCGCCGCGGTCCGGACAAACCGGCGGCCACCATGCCGCCGATCGTGGCGGCCGGCCCGGAGTGTGGCGGTTCGAAGGCCAGCATCTGGCCCGAACCCGCCAGCAACTTCTCCACCTCCGCTAATGATGTCCCCGCGCGCGCGGTGATGAACAGTTCGCTGGGCTCGTAGGCCACTACGCCGCGATACGCGCCCACATCCAGCAAATCGCCCTCGCTGGCATTGCCGTAAAAATCCTTGCTGCCACCGCCGCGAATGCGCAGTGCTCGCCGCGCCGCCGCCGCCGCCCGCACCTGCTCCGCCAAGCCCGCGATTTCTGTCATGACGAACGCGGCTGTCCTTTTAGAAACGTGGCAGTTCCGGGTGCGGCAGCGCGCCTTCATGAACGTGCATGCGGCCATATTCGGCGCAGCGATGCGGCGTCGGCACCGCCTTGCCGGGATTGAGCAGGCCATGCTCGTCGAACGCCGCCTTGACCGCGTGCATGATTTCAAGTTCGGCGCTCCCGAATTGCATGCACATCTGGTTGATCTTCTCCACGCCCACGCCATGCTCGCCGGTGATGGTGCCACCCACCGCCACGGACAGCTCCAGAATTTCAGCGCCGAAACGTTCCGCCTGCCGGGTCTGCCCCGGCTGATTGGCGTCGTAGAGGATGATCGGATGCAGATTGCCATCGCCGGCGTGAAACACGTTGGCACAGCGCAGGCCGTACCTCTGTTCCATGGCCGTGATGCTTTGCAGGACGTGCGGCAGGCTTTTGCGCGGAATGGTGCCGTCCACGCAGTAATAATCCGGCGCCAGCCGCCCGACCGCCGGGAAGGCCGCCTTGCGCCCGGCCCAGAATTTCAGCCGTTCCGCCTCCGAATTGGAAACCCGCAAACTGCTGGCGCCGCTTGCTTTCAGGATTGCGCTCATCCGCGCGATTTGTTCGCCGACATCCGCCGCCGTGCCGTCGGCTTCGCACAACAGGATGGCCTGTGCGTCGAGTGGATAGCCGGCCTGTGCGTAGGGCTCCACTGCTTCGATGGAGGTCTTGTCCATCATCTCAAGTCCCGCGGGGATGAAGCCGTCGGCGATGATATTGGCGACCGCCTGGCCGGCCTGTGCCACGTCTGCGAACGCCGCCATGATGACCTGCGCCGTCGCCGGACTTGCCAGCAGCCGTACAGTGACTTCCGTGATCACCGCCAGCATGCCTTCAGAACCGGTGATGAGTGCCAGCAGATCATAACCGGGCGCGTCCGGCGCCTCGCCGCCCAGTTCCATCGCTTCACCCTCGACGGTAAGCGCGCGCACGCGCAGGACATTGTGCAGGGTCAGGCCGTATTTGAGGCAATGCACACCGCCTGAATTTTCGGCGACGTTGCCGCCGATGCTGCACGCGATCTGGCTGGAGGGATCGGGCGCATAAAACAAACCGTGTGCGGCGGCGGCCTCGGAGATGGCGAGATTGCGCACGCCGGGCTGCACGCGGGCGATGCGCGCAAGCGGATCGAAATGCAGAATGCGATTGAACTTCGAGAGACCCAGAAGGACGCCTTCCGCATGCGGCAGCGCGCCGCCGGACAAGCCGGTGCCGGCGCCGCGCGCCACCACCGGCACGCGCAGATCGTGGCATGCATGCAGCACTGCCCGCACCTGCGCTTCATCTTCAGGCAGCACCACCGCCAGCGGCAGTTGCCTGTACATCGTCAGCCCATCGCATTCGTAGGGCTTCAGATCCTCCGGCGTGTGCAACAAGGCGTCGCGCGGCAATACTTTCTGCAACTGCTTCAATAATCGCGCGCGCCTGGATCGTGACCATGGGGGCATAAGACGCATCATCGCAGTTTACAAAGCCCATCTCAAAAATCCCCGCGCTGGCACCGGGAAACCCTTAATCTCCAGACACGATCCGTCGCCTCAACAACAATCTGTTCTCCAGGATTTGCCACATCACCAGCGCCGGCATTGCCAGCAGCAGTTCGCGTCCGCGCTTGAGCAGTGACATCGCCAATGCCACCTGCGATCCCAACCCGAAGATCGCGCCCAGCATCACGTAGCTGCCCTCCTGCACGCCGACGGCGGCCGGCACGAAAAAGACCACGGTGCGAATCGCATAGACCAGGCTCTCGATGGCCAGCACCTGCCATACCGCCAGCGGATGCCCCAGAAACCACAGGCCCGCCCAGGTTTCGGCGGCACCCGCCATCCAGGCCACCAGGTGCAGCAGGAACGCCTGCCAGATCCGGTGCCGCCTGACATAGAGCTTGCGGATGGCCGCCTCGATCTTTGCCACGCCGCGCACCGCCGGCCATTGCTGCGCTTCCGCCAGCCTGAAAGACAATTGCTCCAGCCAGCTCAGCAGGCCGGAGCGCTGCACCCGCATGAAACCGAACACCGCGGGGATCGCGACGACAATGCCGAATATGGAGGTTTTTATGATCGGATCGTGCGGATCCTGCCAGTACAAAAGAGTCACCCCGATGATGGAAAATGCCAGCTGACTCAGGAGTTCCATGGTGATATCGACAACCACACTGGCGATGGCGTCCGACGCGGTGAATCCATAGCAGACCAAAGCCCGCATGCCGGCGAGTTCGCCGCTGATGGGCAATATGGAAATCACGCTGCCGGCTCCATCCCGCACCAGTCGCGATAAAATAAAAAGACCGCTGTTGTTGTTGGTCCCGCATGAGGTCTGACGCCAAGCCAACCCGCACAACGCCATGGAAGGCAAATGCAGGGCCGTGACCGCCAGTAGCGCTGTCCAGCCACCCACCGCGATTGCATGCCCGACGTCGGCCACGCCCGAATTGACCAACAGGCCGACGGCGAGAGCCAGTCCCGCGAATAAACCGATGAGAATCGCCGTCTTCAATATGCCGGCTCAAATTGCGTATCGCGGGTTCATTGCGCGGTGATATTCAACCCCACGGGCGTGTTTCATGACAGTTATTGCGTCGCCACGAATATTCAGTGTGCAAACAACCTGAATGTTACCTAAAACGGCTTCCGACTGGCAGCACGAACATGTATCTTCTGACATCCTGTATGGCGCTCCCTGCGGGAATCGAACCCGCGTTTTCGCCGTGAGAGGGCGACGTCCTGGGCCGCTAGACGAAGGGAGCGAAAGGCGGTTTTCAGATTGGACGGAAAACGGTGCTATTATAAGCGCCTGTCCGCCCATCTCAATCATTGATTTCTGTTTCCAGACATACTTTTCATCACGCCGGCCGCACGTCCGGCCCCTTTGTCCACATGAGTTTTGATCGCCCATGAGTTCATCCGCCCCTTCCGCTCCCGTTGTCCGGCTGCCCGTCGCGCCGCGCATCATTCCGCGCGCGGAACACAACATCTCGCGCGACAGCATTTCCGAACGCGCACTCAAAGTGTTATACCGGCTGAAGAACGCAGGTTACCTGGCGTGCCTGGTCGGCGGCAGCGTGCGCGATCTGCTGTTGGGCCGCGAACCAAAGGATTTCGATGTCGCCACCAACGCGCGGCCGGAGCAGGTACGCGAGCTGTTCAAGAACTGCCGGCTGATCGGTCGCCGTTTCCGCCTTGCCCATGTGCACTTCGGCAATGAGATCATCGAGGTCGCAACTTTCCGCGCCAACACCCTTGCCACGGCTTCCGACGCGCGTGTAATCGAGGAGGACGGTCGCATCCTGCGCGATAACGTTTACGGCACCATCGACGATGATGTCTGGCGGCGTGATTTCACCGTCAATGCGCTGTATTACAACATCGAGGACTTCTCCGTCATTGATTATGTCGGCGGGATGGCCGATATCGCGGCCGGTCAACTGCGATTGATCGGCGACCCTGATGTCCGCTACCGCGAAGATCCGGTGCGCCTGCTGCGCGCCGTGCGTTTCGCCGCCAAACTGGGATTCCGCATACATCCGGACACCGAGACGCCGCTGCACACACTCGGCGAATTGCTGGACGTCATTTCACCGTCGCGATTGTTCGAGGAGATGCTGAAACTTTTCCTTGCCGGCAAAGCGGTGCAAAGTTTCGAATTGCTGCGCCACTACGGGCTGTTCGGCCGCTTGTTCCCCGAAGTGGAGGAATCCCTGGGTGAGGAGGAAGCCGGCTTTCCGAAAATGCTGCTCGTCAAGGCGCTGGAGAACACCGACCGGCGGCTGGCGGAGGACAAGCCGGTGACGCCGGCGTTCCTGCTGGCGGCGCTGCTGTGGGCACCGGTGCAACGGCGCACGCGGCAATATCAGGCGCAGGAACATCCCCCGGCGCACGCGGCCGAACTGGCGCAGGATGACGCCATCGCCAGGCAGATCGCGCGCGTGGCGATGCCGCGCCGGTTCACGCAGATGGCGCGCGAGATCTGGTTGCTGCAACATCCGCTGGAGCAGCGCGTGGCGCGCTCCGTGGTGCGCTGGTTCACGCATCCGCGCTTCCGCGCGGGTTACGATTTTCTGGTCCTGCGTGCCGAGGCCGGCGAACCCGTCCGCGAGGCGGCGGATTGGTGGACGGCGTTCCAGCAGGCCACGGAAAACACACGTGCGGAAATGATCGCGGCCCTGCCGCAGCCCGCGCCCGGCAGCGGACGCAAGCGCCGGCGCCGTGGCGGAAGACACCGCCACAAGAGTGCTCCAGTGTGAATCACGCAGTGCGGGTTTATATCGCGCTGGGCAGCAACCTCAACGATCCGCGCGCGCAGGTTGAAAGCGGCCTGAAGCATCTGGCCCGGCTGCCGCGGTCGACGTGGCGCGGTGCCTCCAGCCTGTATCGCACGCCGCCCATGGGGCCCGCACCGCAGCCGGATTACATCAACGCCGTGGCCGTGCTCGATACGCATTTTCCGGCGCACGCGTTGCTGGATGAACTGCTCGCCATTGAGCGCGCGCATGGCAGGGTACGCGGCGCCGATCGCTGGGGGCCGCGCACGCTGGACCTCGACATCCTGCTTTTCGGCAAAACAATACTGAGCGATGCGCGGCTGACCCTGCCGCATCCCGGCATCACCGAGCGTGCTTTCGTGTTGCTGCCATTGGCCGAGCTGGCGCCTGATCTCATCGTGCCGGGCAAGGGGCCCCTGCGTGACCTGGTGCGAGCTTGCGACGTCTCCGGCATAGAACGCCTGCCGGCATGAACGAGCCCACGGGGAAATACATCGTCGTTGAAGGTCCCGTCGGCGTCGGCAAGACCACGCTCGCCCAGCGCCTGGCGCGATCGCTCAATTCCGATCTGCTCCTTGAGACGCCGGAGGAAAATCCCTTTCTGTCGCGCTTCTATGAGCAGCCGCGCCAGTACGCGCTGCCCACGCAGCTTTTTTTCCTGTTCCAGCGGGCGCGGCAGATCCAATCGATGCAGCAGGCGGATCTGTTTGCGCCGGTGCGTATCAGTGATTTTCTGCTGGATAAGGATCGTCTGTTTGCCGAGCTGACGCTGACCCCGGAGGAATTGAACCTGTACAATCAGGTTCACCAGCATCTGGCCGTCGAAGCGCCCACACCCGATCTCGTGATTTACCTGCAGGCACCGGCGCATGTACTGTTGCAACGCATCGCGCGGCGGGGTCTGGCGTTTGAACGCCGTATCAGCGAGGATTACCTGAACCGGCTCGTGGAGGCCTATGTGCGTTTCTTCCATCGCTATGACGCCGCGCCGCTCTTGATCGTCAACGCCACGGAGATCGATCTCGCCAATGACGAGGCCGATTACGCGGCGCTGCTGGAGCGCGTGCGCCAGGCGCCGCCGGGCCGGCAGTACGTCAATCTGCGCTACTAATCTCTCATGGCCACCGGCAAGATCACATTGCATCGCCTGCGCGGGATGAAACAGGCCGGCGAGAAGATCGCCTGCCTCACCGCCTATGACGCCAGTTTTGCGCGCGTGCTGGAGGATGCCGGCGTGGAAGTGGTGCTGATCGGCGACTCGCTCGGCATGGTGATGCAGGGCCACGGTTCCACCGTGCCCGTCACGCTGGCGGACATGATTTATCACGCTGCATGCGCAGCGCGTGGTTGCGAACGCGTGCTACGGGTGGTGGACATGCCCTACATGAGTTACGCCTCGCCGGCACAGGCGCTGGGCAATGCGGCGCGCCTCATGAGCGAAGGTTCGGCGGAGGTCGTGAAAATGGAGGGCGGCGCGTGGCTGGCCGATACGGTGAAACTCTTGAGCGAACGCGGCATTCCCGTCTGCGCGCACCTGGGACTGCTGCCGCAGTCCGTGCATCGGCTGGGCGGTTACCGCGTACAGGGCCGCGACGCCGTCGACGCGGAAACCATGCGTGAACATGCCAGGATCTTGCAGGCTGCGGGCGCCATGATGCTGGTGCTGGAATGCGTGCCGCGTCAGCTGGCGGCGCAGATCACATCCGAGTTGAAGATTCCGGTCATCGGCATCGGCGCCGGCAAGGACTGTGACGGGCAGGTGTTGGTGCTGCAGGATGTGATCGGCATCGGCCGCACCACCCGGCACACGCGGAATTTCCTCAGCGGGCAGCGCCACAACATCCCGGACGCCATCGCAGCATATGTGCGGGCGGTGAAGAGCGGCGAGTTCCCGGCGACCAAGCACGGCTTTGATTGATGCAGACGGTTAAAGACCCGCAGCAGTTGCGCACCGTGCTGCACGACTGGCGGCAGGCCGGCCAGCGCGTGGCGCTGGTCCCCACCATGGGCAATCTTCACGACGGTCATTTGTCGCTGCTCGATCGCGCGCGCGCGATTGCCGACCGCACGGTGGTATCGATCTTCGTCAACCCCATCCAGTTCGGCAAGGGCGAGGATTACGCGCGCTATCCCAGCACGCTGGAGCAGGACGGCGCAAAACTTGCGGCCAAAGGACTTGATCTGCTGTTCGCGCCGAACCTCGATGATCTCTACCCCGGCGGCATGGACCGCGACACCCGCGTCAGTGTGCCGATCCTGGATCACATCCTCTGCGGCGCCTTCCGTCCGGGACATTTCTCCGGCGTCGCCACCGTGGTCACCAAATTGTTCATCATGGTGCAGCCGGACGTGGCGCTGTTTGGCGAGAAGGATTATCAGCAGGTGCTGGTGATCAAGCGCATGGTGCACGACCTGTGCATACCGGTGGAGATCGTCGCCCACCCCATTGTGCGTGAGCCCGACGGCCTGGCCATGAGTTCACGCAACGCCTATCTGAATCCAGAGGAAAGGAAAAAAGCCACGCTCATTTACAAGGTGCTCTCCGCGGCGGCGACGATGATCGAGAATGGAGACCTGAACTATCAGGGCATCGAAGCGGAAGCCATGGCCTCGCTGGCGCGCGCGGGTTTCCGTCCCGAGTATGCCAGCATCCGCCGCAATGCCGATCTCGCCATGCCGGAAACCTGTGACCGGGAGCTGCGCATACTCGCCGCCGCCTGGCTCGGCAGCGCCCGCCTCATCGACAACGTCGCCATTCACCGCAAAAAATAATTTTAATGAATCAAAAAGATCACTGGGAACGCGCTTATTCGACCAAGCTTCCCGTGAAGCTGGGTTGGTATGAGCCTCATTTGCAGACCTCCTTGAACAGGATTAAGGAGATTAATCTGCCGAAGGACGCGCCGATTATCGACACCGGCGGTGGTGCCTCTACGTTGGTAGATGATCTTTTGGAGGGGGGTTGCCGATCAATCACTGTCCTAGATATATCGGAGCAAGCCCTGTCCGTAGCGAAAGCACGGTTGGGCAATAGAGCGGATTTGGTTAAATGGATAGTAGGGGATATCACTTCGGTTGATTTGCCGACACATCATTATGAGGTATGGCATGACCGAGCGGTATTTCACTTTCTCACTGAACCGGTGCAGCGGCGGAAATACCGGGATAATCTTCTGAACGCATTAAAGCCGGGCGGACATCTGATTATTGGTACGTTCGCGCCAGAAGCACCACCCCGATGCAGTGGCCTGCCGGTACAACGTTACAGCCTTGAGCAACTGAAACGCACGATGGGCGGAGAATTTGACTTAAAGCGCAGTCACAAAGAACTGCATGTCACACCAGGTGGTGTAGAGCAAACGTATCTTTATTGCCATTTTCGCAGAGAGACCGACAGACCGTAAGCTTGCGTCGGCAATGATGTATCAGAATTGGCGCGCCCGGAGGGACTCGAACCCCCGACCACTCGGTTCGAAGCCGAGTACTCTATCCAGCTGAGCTACGGGCGCGTGATTTCTGTGGATTCTATCAGGACGCTGCAGGTTCCTTAAACCATTCACTGAGTTTTTGCTTCGCCTGCGCGCGGATCTCCGGCGTGACGCTGGCCGCGACCACGGCCAGCGCTGCGACCATCACGCCGAGATCATCGGTGTAACCGATGATCGGGGTCAGATCGGGGATGGCATCGATCAGGCTGATGAAATACCCCAGTGCACCGATGATGGTGGCCTTGGCCCAGGCGGGCGTGGCCGGCGCGCGAGCCGTGTAGTAAAGAATCAGCGCCTTCTCGACGACCTCGCGTCCGGCTATGAGCGCGTAGGCTTTAAGCTTGTCCCAGAACGACTTGTCCGAGTATTCAATGCCGAAACCGGAGTTGTCGTAATCGGTCACGGGCGTTACCGCGATTTCAGTTGATACGCGATGACCGTGCCGTCCATCATCATCGGTAACAGCGCGATCCGCTTCTTCGACATATAGCCGACGTCGGCTGAACCCTGATGCAGATTGACGAGCACGTTGACCGTGCCGTCCGACGCCACGGTCATGAGCTTGCCCACCATCCAGTCGGTGGCCAGCACCTGACCGTCCGGCAGCAGCTCGATGCCGTCCATGTTGCCGACGGGCTGGCTGCCGCCGAAATCCTTGATGGACTTGTCGCGCATGGAGATCACCTTGACGCGGCCGGGTACGGGGGTACTGAAGCCACCCGCCGCCATCACGCCCCAGGCACCTTCGATCATCCGCCCGCCGGCGACATGCAGGCCGTTGGGATTTTCCAGCGTCGCGGAATCCAGCCACACCTCAAGCTTGCCCCGGTGCAGGCGATGGATCTTGTTCGTCACCATGTCGGAGACGTACACGTTGCCCCTGCCGTCGGTCGTGACGTCATTCAGAAACTTTGCGCCGGGCGCCTCATAACGATGGCTGATTTTCCCTTGCTTGATGTCGATCTCGACCAGTGCGTCGATATCAGCGGCATAAAGTTTGTCGCCGACGCGCCCCAGCCCCTTGGGGCCGTTGAGGCCCGTGACCCATTGCAGATCCAGCACCTTGCCGGCGGTGGACAGGCGCGAGATGAAACCGTTGCCGTCCCTGGCGCCGGCGTCGCCGTTGATGTTGGAGACGTAAATGACATCGCGTTGTTCGTCGTAGAGCGCAGATTCGGGGTGTTGGAATACCGCCTCCGTTTCCCAGAGCTTCTCAGCACTCCAGTTTGCCGCGGCGGCGGTGAAGGCGATCAGACTCAGCAGACAAAACACGAATGCTCGCATGGCGAATTCTCCTTGTTGAATCAACCGGTATTCTGACTTCTTAAAGTGAAAACAATTCCTTGAGTTTCGCGCCGGGATCGGCCGACGACATGAACGCCTCGCCGACCAGGAAGGCGTTGACGCCGCGCCGGCGCATCAACGCCACATCTTCCGGTGTGTGTATGCCGCTTTCGGTCACCACGGTGCGATCGGGCATCACGTCGACGAGCAAATCCAGCGTGGTATTGAGATCGGTGGCGAAGGAGCGCAAATCGCGGTTGTTGATGCCGATGAGCGGCGTACGCAGCAGATGTCCGCGTTCCAGTTCCTTGCGATCATGCACCTCCACCAACACGTCCATGCCCAGATCGCGCGCCAGTGAGGCCAGGTCCTGCATCAGCTTGTCCGGCAGGCAGGCGGCGATCAGCAGGATGCAGTCGGCGCCAAGCGCGCGGGACTCATATACCTGGTAGGGGTCAATCATGAAATCCTTGCGGATGACGGGCAAGGTGCAGGCCTGCCGTGCCTCGATCAGATGATCATCGGCGCCTTGAAAGTAATCGGCGTCGGTGAGCACTGACAGGCACGTCGCCCCCGCCGCCACATAGGATTTCGCGATGGCCGTCGGGGAATAATCTTCACGAATCACCCCGCGGCTGGGAGAGGCCTTTTTACATTCGGCAATGACGGCCGGTTGACCCAGCGCAATCCTGTTCTGGATGGCATTCGTAAAACCGCGCGGCGGTTTTGCCGACGCCGCTTTCCTCTTCAGTTCGGCGAGTTTCACTTTGGCGGCGCGCGCCGCCACTTCCCTGCGCTTGTGCTCCACAATCTCGCGGAGAATGTCCGGCGTGCCCATGATGGAAATACTCGAGCTCACCGCGTCTTCTGCGTGTAACGGATGAACCGTTGAAAGCAATCCAGTGCCTTGCCATCGGCGATCGCCCGCTGCGCCTTCTGTACCCCGCTCCTCCAATCACCGGCCAGACCGCACACATGGATGGCGGCGCCGGCATTGAGGCACACGATGTCGCGCACCGGCCCCGGTTCGTTGCGCAGGGCCGATTCCAGTTTGCGCAGACTTTCCCGCGCGTCGCCGGCCGCGAGATCCATGAGCGCACCACGCGGGATGTCCGCCTCCTCCGGCGTGATCGTAAAGCTGCGGATGGCGCCGTCGCGTAATTCTGCGACATGGGTCGGTCCGGCGATGCTGATCTCATCCAGGCCATCCTCGGCGTGCACCACCCAGACATGGCGGCTGCCGAGTTCACGCAACACCTCAGCCAGCGGGAGCAGCCACTTGCGGCTGTACACGCCGAGCACCTGGTTCACCGTGCGCGCGGGATTGGTGAGCGGCCCCAGCAGATTGAACAACGTGCGCACGCCCAGCTCACGGCGTGGCCCGACGACATGGTGGGTCGCGGCGTGATGCTTCGGCGCGAACATGAACCCCACGCCAGTCTCCCGGATGCATTCCACCACCCGCGCAGGCGTGAGATCGATCTTTGCGCCAGCCGTCTCCAGCACATCGGCGCTGCCGCTTTGGCTGGAGGTGGCGCGATTGCCATGCTTCGCCACATGCCCGCCGGCCGCCGCCACGACGAAGGCGCTGGCAGTGGAGATGTTGAAGGTACGGGCGCCGTCGCCGCCCGTGCCGCAGGTATCGACCAGATGCGGAAGGTCGATCGTCACTGCGGCGGCCTGTTCACGCATGACGCGCGCGGCGGCGGCGATTTCGGCCACGGTCTCGCCCTTCATGCGCAGCGCAATCAGAAAACCCGCGATCTGCGCCGGCGTGGCCGCGCCGCTCATGATCGCGCGCATGGCCATCGTCATTTCATCAGTCGTTAGATCGCGCCGCTCCGTCAGCGCCTGCAGATAAGACACTATCGACATGTCGTCAGCGACTTTTGAGAAAATTTTTCAGCAGCTGGTGACCATGCTCGGTCAGGATGGATTCGGGATGGAACTGCACGCCGGAGACATGATGCTGGCGGTGCCGTACGCCCATGATTTCATCCACACTGCCGTCGGCGCGCTCCGTCCATGCCGTCATCTCCAGACACGCCGGCAGGGTTTCCTTTTTGATCACCAACGAATGGTAGCGGGTGGCGGTAAACGGGTTGGCCAGATCGCGGAACACGTCCTTGCCAGTGTGCCGGATCAACGAGGTCTTGCCGTGCATCACTTCGCGCGCGTGCACCACGTCGCCGCCGAACACCTGACCGATGGCCTGATGCCCCAGACACACGCCGAGGATGGGCACCTGCGACTGGAAATGTCGGATCACATCCATAGACACGCCGGCCTCGTTGGGTGTACATGGGCCCGGTGAGATCACGATATGTTCAGGCTTCAATTTCCCAATTTCATCGACCGTGATCTGATCGTTGCGATACACCCGCACGTCCGCCCCCAGCTCGCCCAAATACTGCACCAGGTTGTAGGTAAACGAATCGTAATTGTCCAACATCAGCAGCATGATTGCGCACTCTATTTGTGCAATACCTTCAGGTCACGGGAAGCCGGCATTGTCGCCGGAAATCGCAACCAACGGAATCCCCGCATCGCGGGAAACGGCCAACAGCCTGCATTATTTGCCGAAGATGCTCTTGAACACGCCCTGCACGGCGTCGGTGGCGCTTTTTGCCGCTTCCTTGGTGGTGTCCGTGGTTTTCTCCATGACCGATTTCTGCTTTTGCGCCGATCTGAGCGGCTGGGTGCCGGCGGCGATGGCGCAGACATCGTCATCAGAACTTGCCCGGTCAAACAGCCCCTCGGCCAGCAACGTCAGTCCGCCGGTGGCCACTGCCGCCCCGACCTTGAGTCCGGCCTCGGCTGCGCCGCCGGCGTCGGTGGCCGGGTGCGGATTGGAGAGCGTGCCGCCCAGACGTACGAAGTCGCCGAGTGCGGCAATGTTGAGCCCGACACCGGTGCGCGGCTTGGGTTTGGCGCCGATATCGATGCGCTCGGTCTTGAGGTCCACCGTGCCGCCGCCCAGAATGCTGAGTTTGTCCGTGCGCACGCCGAGTCCAGTGGGGCCGCTGGCGACACCGTTTTTGATGCCGAAATTCACGACCGCGCATTCGATATTGGTGTAAGGATCGGATTTGGCCAGCGGGTTAAGCAGACGCAGACTGTCGAGCAGTAGATCCGTGCTGGCGAGATTGTTCGGCATGCGGCCTGCGCCGGCATGCACCAGCAGTTTGCCATTGCCATCACCCATGATTTCCGCTGCGGAAGCGCCATTGCCATGCAGGTCGAAAGTGAAATCAGTCGGTGCATTCTCCAGATGCTTGCCGGCCAGTTGCGGCAGCTGGCCGGGCAGGATGCCTTTGCCATGCAACTCGATATTGATCTTCGGTTTGGCGGCGGTGGCATCAGCCGATAACGTGCCATCCACCCTTCCGCCGGCCAGTCCGGCATCGAATGGGTCGAGCGTTAGCCGTCCGTTCGTCAAGGCCAAGGTGACGGCGACTTTGTCGAAAACCATCTTGTGTGTTTTTAAGACACCTACACGCAGCACGCCTTTGGCGTCCGCAACGCGCAAAGATGGAAACGGCAGCGGATTGGTGGAGAACATGCGCTCGCTTTTCTTTTCCTTTTCGGGGGACGGCAGAATTTCCGCCAGATCGATGAGGTTGGAATTGAATTCACCGCCGACGATTGGGCGTGGCCCAGTGGGATCGACCTGCAGATGCCCCGCCAGATCAGAATTCCCCACTTTCACGGTCAGGCTGGGAATGGAGTATCCCTGGCCCGTCTTTTTCTGCAGCGGGATTATCGAAGCCGAAACGGAAACCGGAGACAACGGCGGCAATTTGCGGCCGGCAAGATCGCCCAATGCAGCCAGTGTTTCGGCATTGAGCGAGATTTCCGCCCTGATGCCCTCGCCGGAGACGGGTCTTTCGGCCTCGCCGCGCAACGCGGCCTTCACCGCCTTGAGCCGGCCTTTCAAATCGAAGGGCCAGCGCTGGTTTTCGCGCAAGGCCTCCCATGAACCCACCGTACCCGACAGCGAAAGCGGGAGACCCCGGTAAGCACCATCGAAGTCCAGCGTGATTGGCGCTCCCGCCGAGGTGCTTTCCAGACGCAGGGATTTGATATCAAGCGACTGGCCTGCCGCCGCCTTCGCCTCATGGTATTGAAGCGTCGATTTCTCGACGCGGATCTGCCGCACCGCCAACGCGAATGGCAGAGGCGCCGCAGTATTCGCGGCGGTCGGCTTTTGATCGCCGATCACCCAGTTGCCTTCGCCTTTTTCGTTTGTTTCCAGCCACAGTTTCGCGCCCGACAATTCCAGGCGCTTGATCTCCAAATGTCCTCGCAGCAGCGGCAGCAGCGCGGCCTGCGCTTCCACTCGATCAATGACGGCGAGGTCCCCGTGCCTGCTCCACGCGGCATTGCCAAATCTGATGCCTTCCACCACCACTGTCGGCACCAGCGAAGGCGCGAACCGGATATCGCCGGTGATGCCGAAGCTGCGTCCGGTTTGCTTGGCGATCAGCGCCACCAGTTCGCCCTTGTAGCGATTGACATCGAAACGCCTCAACAGGCCGGCGCCAATACTGACGGCCAGCAGGCAGAACAACGTAAGAATCAGCAACACCCGTTTCATGGTGCTTTAACCGGAAAATAACCACTGACTTCAATTGTAGCCGCGAACCGGCGGTTTGATTACCCGGAAGTGTCGAGTCCGGCGGCGGCGAGCGTGACGGCCCGGAACATGGCGCGCGCCTTGTTCAAGGTCTCCTCCCACTCCGTGGCCGGAACGGAATCGGCGACGATGCCGCCGCCGGCCTGGATATGCAGCATGCCCCCCTTGATGACGGCGGTGCGGATGGCGATCGCCGTATCCATATTGCCGCTGAAGGCCAGATAACCCACGGCGCCCGCGTATACCCCGCGCTTGACCGGCTCCAACTCATCGATGATTTCCATGGCCCGGATCTTGGGCGCGCCGCTGACCGTGCCGGCCGGAAACGTGGCGCGCAAAACATCGATGGCGTTCAGGCCCGGCTTTAATTTACCAAGTACGTTGGAAACGATGTGCATGACATGCGAATAGCGTTCGATCACCATTTTTTCCGTCACGCGCACGGTGCCGATCCCGGCGACGCGGCCCACATCGTTGCGGCCCAAGTCAATCAGCATCAGGTGCTCGGCGATCTCCTTGGGATCCGACAACAAATCCTTTTCCAGCGCCAGATCCTCCGCCTCGGTCTTCCCGCGCGGGCGGGTGCCGGCGATGGGCCGCACGGTGATCATGCCCTCCTCCAGCCGTACCAGAATTTCCGGCGAGGAACCGACAACGTGAAAATCGCCGAGGTTGAAGAAGAACATGTAGGGCGACGGGTTCAGGCTGCGGAGCGCACGGTAGAGATCGAGCGGCGGCGCGGCAAAGGGGATCGACATGCGCTGCGACGGCACAACCTGCATCACGTCGCCGTCAATGATGTATTGCTTGATCCGTTCGACGGCCGCCATGTAGCCCTCGCGCGTGAACGAAGAGCGGAAATCCGCCTCAGTCACCTGCATGGCGCCTTCATGGCGGGGAACTCGAGGGTTGCCCTCCCGCAATTTCTTGATTAGATCATCCAGTCGTTGTTCCGCGGCCTGCAATGCGCTGTCGCTTTCTGCGTCGACGTGCACCACCAGATGCAATTTGCCCTTGAGGTTGTCCACAATCAGCACTTCATCGGAGAGCATGAGCAGAATGTCCGGCACTTCCAGCGGATCGGGATTGGGACAGGTGCGCAGGCGCGGTTCGATGTAGCGCACGCAATCGTAGCCGAAATAACCGACCAGGCCGCCGCTGAAGCGCGGCAATCCCGGCAACGAAGGAACACGATGGCGTTGATGGTACGACTCTATCCAGGCCAGCGGATCGGCCGCGCTGGCGCGCTCCACCTCCCGTCCGTCCTGGGTAACTGCGATATCTTCGCCGCGCACGCGGATGACAGTGCGCGCCGGCAGACCGATGAACGAGTAGCGGCCCCATTTCTCGCCGCCCTGCACCGATTCGAACAGATAGGAATGCGGACCGTCCGCCAGCTTGAGATACGCCGAAAGCGGCGTGTCCATGTCAGCCAGCACCTCCCGCGTCACCGGGATGCGGTTGTAACCCTGGCGCCGGAGCGCGTTGAACTGGGCGGCGTCCATGAAACGGGCGTCTAGAGGTGCGCGGATAAATCCGCCAGTGTCGGGATCACGGCATCCGGTTTTTCCACGCTGATGTCGTTGCCATGATTGTAGCCATAACTGACGCAAACAATGCGAAAACCGGCCGCCCGCGCGGCCTGGATGTCATTGATGGAATCCCCCACCATGACGCTGTGCGCAGGTCTGGCGCCGCATTTGTCCGCGCAATGCAAAAGCGGCAGTGGATCGGGTTTCCGTCGCGCCAGCGTGTCGCCGCTCACCACAATCTCAAACTCACCGCGGATGCCGAGCGAGCGCAGCAGCGGCTCGGTGAAGCGGGCCGCCTTGTTGGTGACGCAGCCCACCGGGCAGCCGAGGCTGCGCGCGTAACGCAACCCCTCCAGCGCACCGGGATAAAGACGGCTCAGTTCATCGGTGTGCTCGCCATACAATTCCAAAAAGCGGGCATGGGCGCGTTGATATTCCGCGGTATCATCGGGTTCCGCGTCCATCGCACGGGTGAGTGCGCGCTTGATGAGCCGCTCGGCGCCGTTGCCCACCCACATCCGCACCTGGGTTTCCCCGGCCGGCGCACGGCCCAATTCGCCGAGCATTTGATCAATGCAATAGGCGATGTCCGGCACACTGTCGACCAGCGTGCCGTCCAGATCGAATAACACCAGCTCGGGCACGCCGTTGTTCATGCCGGCACCTTCGCAAGTTCGGCGCGCATGGCCGCAATGGTCGCCGCATAGTCCGGGCTGCCAAAGATGGCCGAACCGGCGACAAAGGTATCCGCGCCGGCCTCCGCGATGGCGCGAATATTGTCGACCTTGACCCCGCCGTCGATCTCGAGACGGATGGCGCGCCCGCTGCTGCGGATGAGTCTGCGGGCGGCGCGCAATTTGTCCAGCGCCGCAGGGATGAACGATTGGCCGCCGAAACCGGGATTCACCGACATGATCAACACCATGTCCAGCTTGTCTAGCACATGATCAAGCGCGTTGAGCGGCGTGGCGGGGTTCAACACCAGGCCCGGTTTGCAGCCCGCGTCGCGGATCAGTTGCAACGAGCGATCCACATGATCGCTCGCCTCCGGATGAAAGGTGATATAGGTGGCGCCGGCCCTGGCGAAATCGCCGATCAGCCTATCCACCGGCCGCACCATCAGATGCACGTCGACGGGCGCGGTGACGCCGTGTTTACGCAGCGCCTCGCAGACCACCGGTCCGAAACTCAAGTTCGGGACATAGTGATTGTCCATCACGTCGAAATGGATGAAGTCGGCCCCTCCCTTGAGCACGCGCGCGACCTCCTCGCCCAGACGGGCAAAGTCGGCGGACAGGATGGATGGCGCGATAACGTACGGATTCATAAGCCATATGCCCTTGCAAGGGGCGCCACTTTACCCGATTGGCGGCCGCATTTCAGCCTTGGGTGTCAGCGATGTAAAAATCACGCGGCGTTGGTTGTGAGATACTTTCACCGGATCATTACAGCCCGCCATGTTTTTCGCACTCAGCCTGCATATCCTGGCCGCCATCGTCTGGGTGGGCGGAATGTTCTTCGCCTACGTCTGTCTGCGGCCGGCGGCGGTGACATTGCTGGAGCCGTCGCTCCGCCTGCGATTGTGGATTGCCGTCTTCCGGCGTTTCTTCCTGTTTGTTTGGCTGGCGGTGGTGCTGCTCCCGGTAACCGGGATGTACATGGCCGATCGCCTGTACAGCGATATCGCCTCAGCCCCGGCGGCGATAGTGCTGATGGCCGGCATCGGCACCCTCATGATCCTGCTCTATTGGCACGCCTTCTTCGCGCCCTACCGCCGGTTGCGGCGATGCGTCGCGTTGGGCGATTTCAAGGAGGGGGGGCGACAACTTGCCCGTATCCGCCGCATCATCGGCGTCAACACCCTGTTGGGCGCCTTGGTGGTGCTGATGGCCGTGGCCGGGCAAATCATGAATTAACCGCCGGGCTTTATTGTCAAAAACCTGACGATCTTGTCGGTAATGCCAACAATAACAATAAATGTGCTTGAGGGTATAATCAATAAATGATATATTAAACAATCAGTTATATTTATGGCATGACCAATGCTTATCCCTAGACAGGCAACAACTCAACCATGAGGTTTTAAGTTTATGAATACTGCTTTCAACAAACAACGCGGTTTTACCTTGGTGGAAATCGCCATCGTACTGGTCATCATCGGCCTGCTGCTGGGCGGTATATTGAAAGGCCAGGAGCTGATCACCAGCGCCCGCGTACGCAACATCGCCGACCAGAACTCCGGCGTCCAGGCCGCCTATTACGGGTTCATCGACCGCTACCGCCAGGTGCCGGGCGACATGACCGGTTCCGGCGCTAATTCAGTTTGCAATGTGGTCAGTGCCAATGCAGCTGGTTGTTCCGGTGGCACCACGACGATCGCGGGCGATGCCAACGGTCAACTCAAGCCCAATGATTGGGGTGAAGGTTCGGCGTTATGGGCACATCTGTCCGCCGCCAATTTCATCCAGGGTGCCTATGTAGGCGGCGCCACGGACGCCACCAGCTACTCACAGGACAATGTCGCACCGAAAAATGCCTTCAATGGTTACATCATGCTGACTCAATCTGCGGATTATGTAGGTGGAACCCCCACCACCCGTCTGCTGATGGTGGTGGGCCATCTGATTCCGGCCAACGTCATGAGTGAATTGGACCGCAAGATAGATGACGGCCTTCCGTTGACCGGTGTACTGCGCGCGACCCCGAATTCGGGTAACGCGCTGGGCAGCGTGTCGACAATTTCCGCCAACTGCACCACCACTTCCGGCACGACCACGATTTGGGACATCAACACCAACGACCAGGACTGCGGCGGGGCTTATCTGTACTGATGTTTTGATATTTTGATGTTTTTGGTTGCGACTCCTCCAACTTAAGCCCGCCTCTGGCGGGCTTTTTGTTTGCGGTCATTCGACCTCGCCTTGACCTGCTAAACTTGCGCCATGCCGCACGCACTCCGTTTTCATGCCGTCCGCAAAAACTATGGGCGGTTAAGCGTGTTGCGAGGCATCGACCTCGAAATCCCCGCCGGGGAGTTTTGCGGATTGGTGGGCGTCAACGGTGCCGGCAAGACCACGCTCATCAAGAGCCTCCTCGACCTCTGCGCCATCGACGGCGGGCGCATCGAAATCTTCGGGACCACGCATAAGGAGACCGCCGCGCGCGCGCATCTGGCCTATCTGCCGGAGCGTTTTCTGCCACCACACTACACCACCGGCCGGGATTTCATGGAACTCATGCGCACGCTGCACGCGGCGACTTACACCGCCCCGCAGTGCGAGGCGGTGCTGGCGGCGCTGGATTTCGATCCCGGCGCGCTCGCCAAGCCGGTACGCGCATTGTCCAAGGGCATGGCGCAAAAACTGGGATTGGCGGCCACCCTGCTGTCTGGAAAACCATTGTTTGTCCTCGACGAGCCGATGAGCGGACTGGACCCCAAGGCCCGCGCCCTGCTCAAGCAATACCTGTTGGGCTTGCGCGGGCGGCAGCAGACCTTGTTTTTCAGCACTCATTTGTTAAGCGACGTGGAGGCACTCTGTGATCGCGTCGCCATCCTCCATGGAGGAGAATTGCGCTTCACGGGCCGGCCGGCGGAATGTTGCGCCCAATTCGCGGCGCCGACCTTGGAACAGGCGTATCTGCGGTGCGTGGAGTGATTCGCGGTTATGGCGCTTCTTCGATCACGAAGTCGTGGGTGATGGCCGCGGTCTTGCCCAGCATGATGGAAGCCGAGCAGTATTTTTCCGCGGACAGTTCCACGGCGCGTCTGACCTGGGATTCAGCAATCTGCCTGCCCCGGATGATGAAATGCACATGAATGCGGGTGAAGACCTGCGGCGGGGATTCGGCACGCTCGGCATCGAGTTCGACCTGGCAGTCCCGTACGTCCTGGCGCGCCTTCTTCAGGATATGCACGACATCGTAGGCGGTGCAGCTACCCATACCGAGTAGTACCATCTCCATCGGTCGTGGGCCCAGATTCCGACCGCCGCCTTCCGGTGGTCCATCGATGATCACGGCATGCCCGCTGGCCGATTCGGCCACGAACATGGCCCCATCCACCCATTTCACGGCGCCTTTCATCTGCCCCCCTTAATTCAAGGATCGAACGCCTTTGAATTATCGCACATCGACAATCAACAGCGGCTTCACTAGACTAGGCACTTATCCGCCCCCAAATGACCTGTTGGGAACGGGGACAAGTGATGCCGGATCCGCGCCTGCCCGTGAAGGGCAATGAAACCATTCGCCGCTTCCTCGAACATTGCCAGAGGAAGATGTATCCCGCCAAAAGCACCATCATTCGGCAGGGCGACCCCTCGAGTGAGTTGTACTACATCGTCAGCGGCTCGGTGACGGTTTTGCTGGAGGACAAGAACGGCCATGAAATCGTTCTGGCCTACTTGAACGCCGGTGATTTCTTCGGCGAGATCGGCCTCTTTAACGAGAACGTCGGCCGCACCGCCTTCGTGCGCGCGCGTGGCGCCAGTGACATCGCCAGCATAAGCTACGACGCCATCAAGGCGCTCACCTCACTTATGCCGGATTTGATTTTCGTCATTGCCTCGCAACTGGCGTTGCGTCTGCGCCGCACCAATACCAAGGTCGGCGATCTGGCGTTTCATGATGTCGCCGGCCGCATCGCGCGCACACTGCTGGACCTGTGCAAGGAACCCGACGCCATGACCCATCCCGACGGCATGCAGATCCGCATTACCCGCCAGGAACTGGGGCGCATCGTTGGCTGTTCGCGCGAGATGGTCGGGCGCGTGCTCAAATCGCTGGAAGAACAGCATCTGCTGACGGCCCACGGCAAGACCATCGTGGTCTTCGGGGTGCGATGACGGCGCCCGCCATTGACAAGGCGGGGATGACTCCGGACAATCGCGCCCTCCCGCGATGGCTACGTAGCTCAGCCGGTTAGAGCGCGGCACTCATAATGCTGAGGTCGGTGGTTCGAGTCCACCCGTAGCCACCAACAATCCATCCGCCGTTTCCAACCCGCACCACCGGGCGAGAGTTCTTGGATTCCAATGGAGTCGCACTTGCGGGATGATTCACCATCACCTGAGAGCCTCATGGTACGAAGATACCCCATGCCATCTGCCCGGAAACATTGGTCACGCCGGTGCGTGCTGAAAAACGCGTTGCTGGCGTTACTGCCGTGGAAATTGTTTATCGACCCACGGATGGTGGCGGCCGGTGCGTACCCCGAAACCACCGCCGCACTGGAGACTGCATATCAGAGAGAGGTGAATGCACAGCAAATGTATTTGTCGTTCAGCCACAAGGCAAAGGCGGACGGTTATGATGGCGTGTCGTATCTGTTCTTTGCCCTTGCCGCCTCGGAGCAGATTCACGGGCGCAACTTCCAGAGGATCCTCGAAAGCCTCGGTACGAGACCGCAATATTCCCCCGCTCCGGTAACACCCTTGAGTACGAAGGAGAACCTGATTGTCGCGGCCAATGACGAAATCGACACCATCGACAACCTGTATCCTCAAACCCTCAAGCGTATCGAACCTGAAGGCCATCCGGAGGCGGTTGCTTACGTCACTTATGCGTGGCAATCCGAGAAACAGCATCGCGACATGATTGAGAAAGTGCAGGCCTATTCCGAAGATTTTTTCGACAAGGTGGTGCAAACCATCAATGAATTCACCAGCCGCTATTTCATCTGCCAGAATTGCGGTTCCACGCTCAAGGACCTCCCGTCCGGGAACTGCCCCATTTGTGACCAGCCATCAGGCAGCTATCGGAAAATCGACCGCCCCGCGTGAGGCGGGCACCAACCGGCTGCCCCATCAGGCCGTTTGCATGGATACCGGATTGGCGGCCGATGTTTGATCGCCGGATTTGATGGGCGCGAGGTAGGATTCGAACTGCCGCGCGGAATTATCCCACGAGAAACCTTCGGCATATCGCCGGGCGTGATGACGGGATATTTCGAGCGCACGCAGGCACGCCGACTGTAAATTCCAATCAAGCAACCCCACGGGGCTGCTGCCGATGACATCGATGGGGCCAGCGACGGGAAAAGCCGCCACCGGCGTCCCGCAGGCCAGGGCCTCGAGCAACACGAGTCCGAAGGTGTCGGTCAGGCTGGGAAAGACAAACGCATCGGCGGCTTGGTAAAAGCGAACCAACTTTTCCACCGGTTGGATCCCGGCAAAATTGACCTGGGGATATGCGCGCTCCAGTTTGGCGCGCAGCGGGCCCTCCCCCACCACCCATTTCGATCCCGGCAGGTTCAGTTTCAGAAACGCCTCGATGTTCTTCTCCACCGCCACCCGGCCCACGTAGAGAAAGATCGGCCGCGCGGTGTTGAGAAAATCGCGGTCTCCCGGCGTGAAGATTTCGGTGTCCACGCCGTGGCTCCAGGGGACGGTATTGGTGAATCCCCACTGCTGCAAATCGCGACGCACTGCCGCCGTCGGCACCATCAGCGCGCGGGAATGCCGGTGGAAGCGGTGCAGCCAGCGGTAGGTGATCGCCAAAGGCAACCGAATACGGGCATGCACATATTCCGGGAAACGCGTGTGGTAGGCCGTGGTGAACGGCAGTCGCCGCCGCAAGCAATAGCGGCGGGCGGCCAAACCCAGCGGTCCTTCGGTGGCGATGTGCAGGGCGTCCGGCGCCGACGATTCAATGCGCGCCACAACCTGGCGGTATGGCAGGACGCTCAAGCGGATTTCCGGATAAGTCGGGCAGGGCAGCGACTTGAATCCGGCCGGGGACAGGAATTCCACCGCGTGTCCGCGCCGGTGCATGGCCTCTCCGATCGTGCGCAGGACGGTCACCACGCCGTTGACCTGCGGCGACCAGGCGTCGGTGACGATTAAGATCTTCAGGCGGGGGCTCCTGCTTCGTGAGAAGCATACGAGATTTCCCGCGGCATGCCGCGCAATTGTTGCCACTCGATAAGCCGCAGTTCGCCGTCCAGGGTCTCGGCCAGGGCGGAAAGGCTTTCCACCCAATCGCCATCGTTGCAATACAGCACGCCGTCGATGGATTTGATGACCGGTTTGTGGATGTGTCCGCAGACCACGCCTTGGAAGCCGCGCCGGCGCGCATCATTGGCAACGGCGGTCTCGAAATCGGTGATGAAATTCACCGCGTTTTTGGTTTTGTGTTTCAAGTACTGGGACAACGACCAATAGGTCATCCCAAGCCGGGCGCGGATGTGATTGAACCACTGGTTGAGTTTGAGGATCAGCGTGTAGAGGTGATCGCCCAGCAACGCCAGCCAGCGGGCCCGTTGCACCACGCCGTCGTACAGGTCTCCGTGCGTGACGAGCAGCCGGCGGCCATCGGCGAGCGTGTGGACAGCCTCCTCCGCTATTTCGATGTCGCCGAAGCGATAGCCGAGAAACTGTCGCGCCGCCTCGTCGTGATTGCCGGGGATATAGACAACCCGGGTGCCCTTGCGCGCCTTGCGCAAAATTTTCTGGATGACGTCGTTATGGGCCTGGGCCCAGAACCAGCGGCGTTTTAGCTGCCAACCGTCGACGATGTCGCCGACCAGATACAGAAAATCGGATTCGTTGTAACGCAGAAAATCCAGAAGATATTTGGCCTGGCAACCCGGCGTGCCTAGATGGAGGTCGGAGATCCAGATTGCACGATAATGCTGTGGACGGAAAATCAGGAATTCCGCGGTGTCCAGCACAGGCGTCCTCACATTTTGGCCGCTGGCATTGGGACATAATCACATGACAGTAATATTGCGGTTTTGAGACATTTTGAATACGGATATTCACTAAGCGCCGTCGGCGCCGTTACGGCATTCTTCGCTTCACAAGAATTTCAGCAACCGTAGAACCGACTCGGGGGGGAACCACAATTTCGCGAGAACCACCGACCAGACCATGATGCAGAGCACCAAGGACAGCAGCACGGCGGCGCTACCCATATCCTTGGCCCGTCCCGCGAGTTCATGCAAATCCCTGGAGACACGGTCGGTGACGGCCTCGACGGCTGAATTGAGCAATTCCACAATCAGCACGATGAGCAGGCTGACGATCAGCGCCAGCCGTTCGTAGGGACTGATTGGCAAAACGCAGGCCAGCACGGTGAGGCAGGCTGCCAGCCAGCACTCTTGCCGGAACGCCTCTTCGTGACGATACGCCGCCAACAAACCCAGCCGTGAGTATCCCAAGGCATCGCGTAAACGCCGCCAGCCTTTGATCTGACCCTTGGCGGGCGCGCCAGTGATCGCGTTCGTGCCGTCTTCATGTATTGTCATGAAAGTGACTTTTTATGTTCATGTGTTTGCCATTAAACATGGAATATAGTCTGCGCCGCTCGGCGAGGGATTTCGCATGATTGCTCCCCAGCTTGATTAAGTTATCACATGACCACGCGTTTGTTCGACGCGCCATGACCAAACCGGAAATTTTTACGGCGGTGCCAGAGAGTTATACCAAATCAGCTTTCGTTAGACGTATTGCCATTATCACCGATGCCTGGCATCCGCAGGTCAACGGCGTCGTCAACACGCTGATACATACAGGCGCGGAGCTGTGCAAACTGGGGCATCGGGTGCTGTTTGTCACCCCGCAGTCCTTTCACACAGTTCCATGCCCGACCTACCCGTCGATCCGGCTCGCGATTCTGCCCGCCGCGGGCGTTGCCCGCATGCTGCGCGAATTTGCTCCCGAAGCCGTTCATATCGCCACGGAGGGCCCGCTCGGCCACGCGGCCAGGACATTCTGCCTGCGTCAAGGCTGGCGCTTCACCACGTCATTTCACACCCAGTTTCCGGAATACATCCGCGCCCGTGTACCCATACCATTGCAATGGTCGTATGCCTATCTGCGCCGGTTTCACAATGCGGCGGCGGCGACGATGGTCGCCACGCCCTCGATGCTGATGCGTCTTCATCAACGACGATTCCGGCGCGTGGCCCTGTGGTCAAGGGGGGTCGACAGCGACTTATTCAAACCTCGGCCCCTGCCGGATATTGACGGGATCGGGCCCCGTCCCTTGTTGTTGTATGTTGGACGCGTGGCGGTGGAAAAAAACCTTGAGGCATTTCTGCGTCTGGACGTCGTCGGCACCAAGATCATCGTCGGTGATGGACCCGACATCCAACGGTTGCGCGCTACCTATCCGAGCAGCAGCTTTTTGGGCGAGAAGCGCGGCCAGGAACTGGCCGCCACCATGGCGGCGGCAGATGTGTTCGTGTTCCCCAGTCGTACGGATACGTTTGGCCTAGTCATGTTGGAGGCGATGGCCTGCGGCGTGCCAGTAGCGGCCTATCCGGTCACGGGGCCCATCGATGTCGTCCGCGATGGCAAAACCGGCGTGCTGGATGAAGATCTGGCCACCGCGATCGCCGGCGCCCTGAAAATTCCGCGACAGAACTGCGTGGAATATGCACGCAGGCACACCTGGCGCGCCTGCGCGGAACGATTTGTCTCGCTGCTGGTGCCCGTGCGTTCCCGGAAAAGCGTAACGAGTAACGTGGCCCATGGATGCCTGGCGGGTTGATGCGAGGCAATAAAGTGACGCCAAGCGCGGCGGATCTGCATCAACCTGCTAACCCTTGCCGCGGGTGTGGGTACGGTGAGGGCGCGCCTTGTTCTCGATAAACTCAACGATGGCCCCGGCAATGTCTTTCCCCGAGGCCGCTTCGATACCCTCCAATCCGGGTGAGGAATTGACCTCGATCACCAGCGGGCCGTGATTGGAGCGCAGGAGGTCCACGCCGCAGACGTTGAGGCCGATGATTCTGGCGGCGCGCACGGCGATGGCGCGTTCTTCCGGGGTGATGCGGATCAAGGATGCACTGCCGCCGCGGTGCAAGTTGGAACGGAATTCTCCCTCCCTGCCCTGGCGCCGCATGGCGGCGATGACCTTCCCGCCGATGACCAGGCAGCGGATGTCCATGCCCTTCGCTTCGCGGATGTATTCCTGCACCAGGATGTTGGCCTTGATACCCATGAATGCCTCCACCACGCTCTCCGCCGCCTTGGCGGTTTCCGCGAGCATCACGCCCACGCCTTGCGTGCCTTCCAGCAGTTTGATCACGACCGGCGCGTTGCCGACATGGCGGATGAGGTCCTTGATGTCCTCCTGAGAATGGGCGAAACCGGTGACTGGCAACCCGACGCCCCTGCGCGCCAGCAATTGCAGGCAGCGCAGCTTGTCGCGCGAGCGGGTGATGGCCACTGATTCATTAATGCTGAATACGCCCATCATTTCAAACTGTCGCACCACGGCGGCGCCGTAGAATGTAACCGAAGCGCCGATGCGGGGGATGATGGCGTTGAAACCGGTCAGTTCCTGGCTGTGGTAAAAAACGCGTGGGTGATGGGCGGTGATGTCCATGTAACAACGTAGAAAGTCGATGACTCGCACTTTGTGGCCGCGTTGCTTCGCCGCCTCGACCAAGCGGCGCGTGGAATACAGTCTGGGGTTGCGTGACAGGACGGCAATCTTCATGGGATCCTCCGCTTCCCCAACCGCGGCCTGCCCAGCAGATAAGAGGCGGCCGGATCGACCACCAGACGACGATGCATGGCCGTGCGGCCCAGCAACATGCGAAAACGCATGGTGTCGCGATCGGTGATCGTGACCTCGATGCGATGGCGCTGTTCGCACAACTGTACCGTCGTTACGATGACGACGCGCTTTTCGCTGTGGCCGCCGGAGTCGGTCACCCAGCGCTCATCCAGAATATCGGCTTCGCAGATCACGACCCGATCGGCTCGGTGTTGGCTGGGATGCATTTGGAACCGCACGCGGGGCACGCCGCGTTCCACCGTGCGGGCCACGGAAAATGCGTGCAGGGCGGAGGTACGGGCGCCGGTATCCACCTTGGCCTTGATTGCGGGGATGCGCAAATCCGGCAAACCCACCCATTCGCGCCATCCGACCCGAATCATTTTTTCCAGCGGCATGGTTATGCCCCCCCACACCCACCCCCGGTCCGCATGATGAGCGGGCCGGTTTATGACAAGTATCAGGTCAAGAACCGGCCGCCGTCGAGCCGGAGGATCTGGCCGGTGCAATAGCTGGCGTCACGGACCAGAAACAGCACGGCACGGGCGGCGTCCTCCGGTGTGCCCGGCCGGCCCAGCGGCACTCGGGTCATGTAGGCGCGCCGTTCGGCCTCGGTATAGGATTCGGCCCATTCGATCACCCCCGGCGCGATGGCGTTGACAGTCACCCGCGGCGCCAGCTCAATGGCGCAGGACGAGGTGATTTCCATCAAGGCGGCCTTGGAGGCATTGTATGCCAGATAATGTTTCAGCGGTTCACCCATGACGTGAATGTCTATGAAGTTCACCACCCGGCCGGCGCTGTCGGGATCACGGGAGTCGTGGTGTGCCCCCAAAAGCGGTGCGAAGCGCTGGATCAAGCGCAATGGCGCGCGGGCATTTACGGCCTGATTCAGATCATAATCCGCGGCGCCGACCTTTCCCCACGGCGTGGGCGCGAAGCTGCTGGCGTTATTGATGAGCGCATCCAGGCGTTCAAAACCGGCCATCAGCGCCGATGCAATTACGGCGTCGGCGTCAGGCTGCGACAGATCCGCGGCGATCGCGAGCCCGCGCCGGCCCAGTGCTTCGATGCGGGCCACCACTTCCGCCGCCTCTTCCCGGCTGCGCTGGTAGGTGATGGCGACATTCATGCCGGCCTCGGCCAGTTTGAGCGCCACGGCGCGGCCCACGCGCCGGGCGCCACCGGTCACCAGCGCGACTTTGTTCACCACCGACGGAGATTGATTGGCTGTCATACGGAGCGCCGGCGATTATTTCATGCGTGACGCGAGATTATTAACGTGCACCATAACTGATCTCCGGCGGATGCGTCTATTGCGTCACAAAGTGGCCGTGAGAAAATAGTGGCTTCCGTCGCGAGATTAGTCTATGCTTTGTCCCGCTGCAGTGTAAGTCGCAGGATGGTGAAGATGTTCCTCGAAAACCTCTCTATGCTGCCTTCGATCGATCTGCAACACACCCGTTTAATTTTTTGGAGTTAATACGCATGGCAACAGGTACTGTAAAGTGGTTTAATGAAGCAAAGGGGTACGGTTTCATTACTCCGAGTGAAGGTGGTGACGATGTGTTCGTGCACTACTCCGCAATCAAGGGTTCCGGTTTCCGGACCTTGCAGGAAGGTCAGAAAGTAAACTTCGAGGTGCAGCGCGGCCCCAAGGGCTTGCAGGCATCGGCGGTGACGCCAGCGGAAGCCTGATCCCGGCTTTTTTCAGGCATATCCGCCGGGTGCGGAACCGCCTGAAGCAGAGGGTCGATTCGCGCCACCACGCTGATCGGCGATCTCGACATCGCGCGTTGACCTTGGAAATCTCAGCGCGCTTACTGCGCCGTGACCCGCTAGGGGGGGCGTGCTGCTTCCCGTAAGGGGGTTGGGCGATTGACGAATATTGAGGTGCAAGCCGCGGTTCGGCGGGTATTGCCATGCACTGCGCGTGTGGCGTTCATGACCGCACCGGGGTGTTCGCAACGCAATTGACGTCAGGGGAGATTTTACCCACCGACTGCGTCAGTCAGGTGAGCGTGTCGCGGCATAATAATCGTTCAGACTCACGATTGCACCGGCCATCCCCGATATTTACCCTTTGAAATCCCGTTGATATTTTGAGGTCGGATTGTGGCGGTCTCCTGCTCCGAGTATAGTTTTTCCGGTTTATGCACGCCTCCTCAATTCCATCTTCGCGCGACGACAGGAAAGACCGGCTTGAATTAAACAAGCTGGCCAAACGCCTGCGGCGCTTTGTGGGACGCGCCATCGAGGACTACCAGATGATCGAGCCCGGAGATCGGGTCATGGTCTGCATGTCCGGAGGCAAGGATTCCTACACGCTGCTGGACATCCTGCTCAGCCTTCAGCGCAGTGCACCGGTGGATTTCGAACTCATTGCCGTCAATCTGGACCAGAAGCAGCCGGGATTTCCGGTACACGTGTTGCCCGATTATCTGTCCGCCCGCGGCGTGCCTTATCACATTTTGAATGAGGACACCTATAGCATCGTCAAACGTGTAGTGCCGGAGGGTAAGACCACCTGCGGGTTATGTTCCCGGCTGCGGCGCGGCATCCTCTACCGGCATGCCAAGTCCTCCGGCATGACCAAGATCGCGCTGGGCCATCATCGCGACGATATCATTGAGACGCTGTTTCTCAACCTGTTCTTCGGCGGGCGGATGAAGGCCATGCCGCCGAAGCTGCTCTCCGATGACGGCGCGCATATTGTCATCCGGCCGCTGGCCTACTGCCCGGAAAGAGACATTGAAACATATGCCGTACTGCAAGGCTTTCCGATTATTCCCTGCAATCTTTGCGGCAGCCAGGAAAACCTGCAACGCCGGCAAATCAAATCCATGCTGCAGGAATGGGAAAAGAAATGGCCGGGGCGTTTGAACAATATTTTTTCTGCATTGCAGACTGTCAATCCATCGCATCTTGCCGATAAAAATCTTTTCGATTTCGCCGGGATGGGAACGAGGGATGGAGTATACAAATCCTGGCTCATTCATGACGGTAAATGATCCAATCCCGAAGAACGATCAAAATAGAATGCTGACAATGTGCAAACGTCTCCTGGTGTTATGTGGGTTGCTCCTGATTTGGGGATCGGCTTGGTATTTTGACCTGGGCCAAGTGCTGCGCCTGGAAGCGCTGCAGGCACGGCTGTATGAATGGCAAATGTTCTATGCCAGCCATCCCTGGCTGACCATTGGCGGCTATATACTGCTATTCATCGTCCTCACCGGTGCCTCGTTGCCGTTCGCGGGTGTGCTGGCGCTGCTGGCAGGCGCTTTATTCGGCCGGTGGGTGGGTTTGCTTACCGTCATGTCCTCCGCAGCTGCCGGTGCCACCATCGCTTTTCTGAGCGCCCGCTACTGGCTGCGCGACTGGGTGCGCGTCCGCCTGGCACATCATTACCAGAGGCTGGATGCCGGCTTCCGGCAGGAGGGTTGGGTTTTTTTACTGACCATGCGTTTGATCGCGTTTCCGTTCTGGATTCTCAACCTGGTCATGGGCCTGACATCTATGGATGTCTTCACATTTTGCGCGGTCAGTCTCATCGGCTTGCTGCCAGTCATGTTCATCCTGGTCAGCGCCGGGACAGAACTGGCGCAGATCCACAACCTGCGAGACGTACTGTCGCCTGGATTACTGGGGTTGCTGGGCCTGCTTGCCCTGGTGATATTGCTGATGCGTTTCTTTGCACCTTCGCTGGTGCGCTGGCGACAGCGATAATCGTTCGAAAAAAAGCCCGCCGAAGTGGCGGGCTCAAATCCCAACGAGAAGGGAACAGCGATTACATCGTTTCCTCAGTGAATGGCCGCCGATGGCTCGCACAGCATGCCGAGCAGGCGGCGCAGGTGGAATTCATGGGCGCGATAAAGCGTCATTAGGCCCGTCCGATTGTGTGGATCCATTTGCTTCAGATCGAAAATCCGCCCTTGATAGTAGGCCAGATCGTCCAGCAACTGTCCGCGGGCGCGTTCAATCACGGTATCGAAGTATTCCAAATCGGCAGGTTGCAACAGACGCTCCCGTTTTGAGCGGCGGCTGTTATCAATGACCAATTGCAATGTTGCCTTGTGGTTCATAACCGCCTCTTTAAAATAAGCCATCGGCCGTGTGTGCCCTTTCTCTGATTGGTTACTGTGCACTGGTCATGCCAGTTCTTGAGTTTTGTGGTCTTCGGCACTCAATTGGCAATAAAAAATCATTTATTAACAAGTGATTACTTGAATACATTGGCTATAAGATTGTAGCGACGGTTGAACAAAAATAAGGGGGAATCTGTAGATTTGTCGGCGGACGGCGACATAGAGGGATACGGCCTCGATAATACTACCGCTGAATTACCGGGTTAAAAGCTCTATAAAGGCGTATCCACGGGGTCAATGTAACGATCTGCCGCAATCCAGTCACGAACCGCGCTTTCCGGCTCCACCAGCGTCTTGAACAATTGCGTATCGGCCTCGCGTAACCGGCGACTGACTTCCCGGCCCAGATTCATCAGCAGTAGCGTGTACTGTTCCGGATCCTTCTTGTAAATCTCATACATGTTGGCGCTGGAGATTTCGATTGCCGAACACGGTTGGCGGGCAATCGCTGAACCGCTGCGGGGCCCCAAATCGAGCAGAGTCAGAATTCCGAAACAATCGCCGACGCCCAGTTTGCGCAATAGATAAGTGCTGTCCTTCCAGCTCTTGACGATGTCGATCTCGCCTTCTTCCAATACAAACATGGAATCGCCCGGATCCCGCTCGCGGAAGTAATAGGCGCCCGCAGGTTGCTTGACGATGCGGGTAAATTGCAACAAGTAGCTCAGAATGTCGGCGTTAATGCCGCCAAAGATCGGCATATTTTGCAACAGGCGTATACGGGCGGTGTTCACGGTGGCTGTTAATCGTTATGGTGGTGCCTTGTCGGAGGGGTGCAAAGATAATCCATACGCGTCCTTGGGTAAACGGCCCGCGGAATGGCACCTTTAAACAAACGGTTGGGTTGCGGCCCGTCCGGGAAGCCAAGAATTTTACCGGCCAAGATTAACTGGAAAAGCAAACTTCCCTTACAATGGTCCTCAACCACGCTCCAGATTGCCGCGCCATTCATTGAATTGAGGTTTCTGCTTGTCCCCATCTCGATCTCTCCTTGTCGCCTTGAGTCTGACCCTCGGCATCGGCGTATGGGCCGGATATCTTTTGCGCGGCGGCCATGTCATCCATGCGACAGAACCCTTTGTCATCGCCGAGGGACCAATCACATTCGTGGCGAGGCTGGATACCGGCGCGGCAATCTCCTCCATCAATGCCCGCGACATTACAGTGAACGGGGCCGATGAGTCCCATCCGCGACGTGACATCGGCAAACCAATCCACTTCACGTTGGTCAATGAAAAGGATGAATCGGTGACCTTGGACTCAACGGTATCCGATGTCAAAAGCGTGCGCACCGGCGATTGCCGCGAGTGGCGTTATCACGTTTACTTGACGCTGATCTTCCATGGACGCAAGGAACGCCTCTTGGTCAATCTCAATGATCGCAGCGCCTTCGCCGAGAAAATGCTGGTGGGTCGGGATTTTCTCGGGCACGGTTACGCCGTCCAAGTGGGCGATCCCTGAGCACTTCGAACTTTTGAAGCGCGTTATTCCCCGGAAGGTCGTTTTCGTGCGGATCGCCGCCATGATCGGGATGGCGATGAACGGGCTGCGCGATGGATCACCTTTCCGCCCAGCAGGGTTACACGTACCCGGCCCTGCACGTGCTCGCCGAGAAGCGGGGTATTTTTTCCCGTGCTGAGCAAGGTGTCCTCCGCGACAACCCAGTCCTCCTGTGGATCAAAAATACACACATCCGCACTGGCACCCGCCGTCAGTGTTCCGGCGGGGGAGCCCAATATCCGCGCCGGCTTGATGGTACAGGCGGCGACGGCAGCGGGAAGGTCGAGGACCTTGTCGCGAACCAGCCGCAGCATCAACGGCAGCCAGGTCTCCAACGCCGAGATGCCCGGTTCGGTGGCCGCAAAGGGCTGGCGCTGCGCATCTTGATCCTGGGGTTGGTGATCCGAGCAGACGGCGCTGATCACACCCGCCCGCAACGCCTTGCGCAAGCCATCGCGGTCAAGCGGGGATCGAAACGGCGGCCGCACGTGATAAGCACTGTTAAACCCCGCGGTCTCGGCGTCGGTGTGGAACAAGTGCTGCACGCTCACATCGGTGGTGACCGGCAGACCGCGACGCATGGCCTCGGCCACCAGCATGGCGGCGCGGGCGGTGGACAAACGGCAGAAATGAGCACGGGCGCCGGTATGTTCGATCAAGAGCAGATCGCGGGCAACCGCCACGGTCTCGGCGGTTTCGGGAATGCCCGGCAGGCCCAACCGGGTGCTGAACGCGCCTTCATGGATGCACCCTTGTCCGGCCAGCCAGGCGTCCTCCGCATGCAGGAACACGGTCAGGTCACAGGTGCGGGCGTATTCCAATGCCCGGCGCAACACCTCGGTATTGACCATCGGCGCCATGGCATTGCTGACACCCACACAGCCGGCTCGTTTCAGGCTGTGCATGGCCGCCAGCACTTCACCCTTGAGTTCTTGGGTGAGCGCGCCCAGGCAGACCACGCGCGCTCGGCCCGACTGGGCCGCCCGCTGGTGGATGAGTTCCACCACCGCCGGTGTGTCAATTACCGGGCGGGTATCGGGCGGACAGCACAACGTGGTCACGCCGCCGGCCGCGGCCGCCCGGGTTTCGCCAGCGATGGTGGCTTTCTGATCCTGGCCCGGTTCGCGCAGGCGAGCGCTCAAATCCACCCAGCCGGGGGAGACGATGAATTTCTTCGCGTCGATGACCTCCGCAGCGCGGAAATCCCGCGGTGCACGGCCAACGGCGGCGATCCGTCCGTCGGCGATGTACAGATCCGCCACCGCGTCGATCTCGTTGGCGGGGTCGATAATACGGCCATTTTTGATGTGCAGGTTCACGTTAGTTCGCCTGGCTGCCGGCGGTCATCGCCATCACCGCCATGCGCACGGCAATACCATGGCTGACCTGTTGCAGGATTACCGAGCGGACACCGTCGGCCACCTGCGAATCGATTTCCACCCCGCGGTTGATGGGCCCCGGGTGCATGACAATGGCGTCCGGATGGGCGAGCTTCAACCGTGCCGGCGTCAAGCCATACAGATGGAAGTATTCCGCGGCGCCAGGTAGCAGCGCCCCGCGCATGCGCTCGGTCTGCAACCGCAGCATCACGATCACGTCGACATCGCGCAAGCCCGTCTCGATGTCATGGAACACGCGCACACCGAGCGTCTCGACGCCGGCGGGGATCAGCGTGCGCGGACCAACGACGCGTACTTCCGGCACACCCAGTGTTTTGAGCGCGTGAATTTCTGATCGCGCGACGCGCGAGTGCAAGATATCGCCGACGACGGCGACCTTGAGCCGCGTGAAGTCGCGCTTGTGGCGGCGGATGGTATAGGCGTCGAGCATCGCCTGCGTTGGATGTGCATGCCGCCCATCGCCGCCATTGATGACACTGATGTGCGGCGTTACGTGACGGGCGATGAAATGGGCGGCCCCGCTCAGGTGATGCCGCACCACGAACATGTCGCAGTGCATGGCCTCCAGATTACGCAGCGTGTCCAGCAGCGTCTCGCCCTTTTTGGCCGAGGAACTCTCGATGTTGAGGTTCAGCACGTCGGCGGACAGGCGCTTGGCCGCCAGCTCGAAGGTGGTGCGCGTGCGCGTACTGGGTTCGAAGAACAGGTTGACTATGGTCTTGCCGCGCAGGAGGGGAACTTTCTTCACCGCCCGTCCGCCGATACCGGCAAAACCTTCCGCCCGATCCAGGATCTCGATCAGCAGTTCGCGAGGCAAACCTTCGATGGTTAAAAAATGCTGGAGACGGCCGTGGGCATTGATCTGGAGGTCGCGTTCCTTCTTCATGCCGTCTTGGTACTCTTCATCAGACTCAATCGCAGTGGGTCTGGGCCAAGCAGTTTAACATGTTCCCTGGGCTTGAGTGATAACGACATGCCTGCGATATCCGCCCGGATGGGCAGTTCCCGTCCGCCGCGATCCACCAGTACGGCGAGCGTCACGCTGGCCGGCCGACCATAATCGAAGATCTCGTTCAGGGCCGCGCGCACGGTGCGGCCGGTGTAAAGGATGTCGTCCACCAGCAGGATGTGACGGTCGGTGATCGTGAAGGGCAAATTGGAGGGCTCGACGGTGGGATGGATCCCCACGCGCTCGAAATCGTCGCGGTGATAGGCAATGTTCAGCGCGCCTGGCGGTTCGTGGATATTGAGATGACGCCGCAGGGCATCGGCGATCCACACCCCGCCGGTGCGCACGCCGATGACCGCGACGGGGTGCCGACCGTTGGATTTCAGAAATGCGCGCAGATCTGCAGCCATGCCGGTCAGCATCTTCGGGACATCTCGATCTTCCGGCGCGGTCTTTACCCGCTTCATGTGTGCGCGGAAGATGCGGGCGAGCGGGCGTCGTGTTCCCGCAGCCACGACTCCAGGATGATCCGCGCCGCTTCGGCGTCGATGTCCGCGGCAGCGCCCACCGCCTCATGCGACGACAGGCGCTCATCAATGAATTCCACGGGCAAGCGGAAGCGATCCGTAAGCTGGCGGCTGAAGCGTTTGACTTGATCGGTCAGGGGATGCGGGCGTTCATCGTGACTCAGGGGCAGGCCCACAATAAACTTCTGCGGCTGATATTCACTCACCCATGCCGTGATCCGATCCCAATCAGGGCGCCGGGCGTGCACGGGAACGCTGCGCAGCGGGCTCGCCGTTCGCGTCAGGGTCTGCCCCACTGCCACGCCGATGCGCCGCGTACCGTAGTCGAAGCCCATGACTGTTAATACCGCCCCATTCATGCATGGCCGGCCTCGGTGGATAAACTATCGGCCCGTATGCCGAGCAGGGCGACGGCGGCCTGCCAGCGATCCTCAGGCGACAGGCGGAATAATATGTCCTGGTTTGCCGGCGCGCTGAGCCAGGAGTTGTCCAGCATTTCGCGTTCCAACTGACCCGCACCCCAACCGGCATAGCCCAACGCCACCAGCGCATCCGCCGGCCCCTCGCCCTTGGAGATGGCCTCCAGAATATCGCGCGAGGTGGCAACGCCAATCTCCGTGCTGACTTGTAAATTGGAACTCCATGTCCCCATGGGACGATGCAGCACGAAACCACGATCAGGCTGCACCGGCCCCCCGTTGAACACCAGCCGGCTGTTGATTTGTGGATCGGCGGTCGCCATTTTCATCTGTGAGAAAACTTCGCCCAGAGCGATGTTCATCGGCCGGTTGATGACAATGCCCATGGCGCCCTCTTCACTATGGGCGCAGATATACGTCACGGTCTGGCTGAAATTCGGGTCCGCCAGCGTCGGCATGGCAATCAAAAATTGGTTGGTCAAATTCAACGCTTCCATGTAATAAGTATCGGCGCGAAGTCGACAATTCTCAAGCGGCCGGACAGTTGATTGTTCTTTATCGTTATTTTTACCCCCACCATTTCGCTGACAGCGGGCGCCGCGCCATTGCGCGCAGCTTGTCCAGTCTCACGCAAAATGAGTTGTCACTGCGCGGCAAAATGCTCGCTGCTCTGGAACTGCCAGGTTCGGGTGATGTGCAGGATGTCGACTTCCTTGACGAAATCCTCCGGGAACGGCGCGTAGGGTGCGGCCATTCTGACGATACGGATTGCGGCGTCGTCGAGCACGGCCTGGCCGGAGGGGCGCCGCACGCTGATTTCATTGATGGAGCCGTCCGAGTTCAACGCGACATCCAGGATCAGGCTGCCGGAAAGTTTTTTGCGCCGGGCCTCGTCCGGATAGTTGAGGTTGCCCACGCGTTCGACCTTGGCGCGCCAGGCCTCCATATAGGCGGCATATTTGTATTCACGCGTGCTGGCGGAAATGAACTTGCGCCGCGGGCGCTTGGCGATGGCATTTTCGCGTTCCTCGATCTCCGCATCGAGGCTGGCGATGGCGAAGCTCCTCGCCACGAGGGTCGCCGCCGTCGGCACGGGTGCAGGCGGTGACGCTTGTGCGACGGTTTGTTCCTCCACCGGCTTTTTCTCTTGTGCGACTTCCCGGGTTATTTCTTCCTGAGTGGTCTTTTCGATCTTTTTAATTGGTTTCAGCTTCGGTTTCGTCGGACTCACCGGCTGCGGTGCTGGAACCTCGGCAATAAGTTCATGTGCAGTTGCGAATGTCGGCGGCGGTGATATGTGCGCAGGCGGAGTCAGCGGCTTGGTGCTGATCACGCGGACGGGGGACGCCGCTGATGCCGGCGGGAGGGGGCCAAAGGTGGCGGGCAGCACGGCGCGAAACGGCGTGGCGGGACGGGCGTTTTCTTCCGATTCTCCACCGCCGAGATGATTGGCTTGGGCCAGTCGATCGGCGTCCGGGGGTGGCGTCTCGGAGCGGCTCTGCACCAGCACGATCTCCATCATGTTGTAGCGCGTGGTTTTGCCCGCCGCCGGCTTGAAGGCGACGCCAAAAACAAACATCGCATGCAGAAGTAAGGCCAGACAGAGGGTGAGACCCAGACGGTCACCCGGCGTTATCATTGGAGCAGCGCTGACTGCGGACAAATAGGAATCCCTCTTTATCCCGACACCTGCATTATAACTCCGAATGGGCTCACCCGTGGTGGCGCGCGCGTACGGGGGACATTACCGGCGTGCGCCCAAGCGCCGTTCGATCGCGTCCAACACCCGCCCCTTGATGTCGATTCCGTAAATCGCTTCAAGTTCGCGTACGCAGGTCGGGCTGGTGACGTTGATCTCGGTCAGATAGTCTCCGATCACGTCCAGCCCCACGAACAGCAGGCCGCGCTCGCGCAACACCGGCCCCACCTGCGCGGCGATCCAGCGATCGCGCTCACTCAAGGGCCGGCCCTCGCCGCGACCGCCGGCGGCCAGGTTGCCGCGGGTTTCACCGGCGGCCGGGATGCGCGCCAGCGCGTACTCCACCGGCTCGCCATCGATCATCAGGATGCGTTTGTCGCCTTGGGCGATGTCATGCAGATAGCGTTGCGCCATGACAAATTTGCGGCCGTGATCGGTCATGGCCTCGAGGATCACGCTCAGATTGGCGTCACCCAGGTGCACGCGGAAGATGGAGACACCGCCCATGCCGTCGAGGGGCTTCAGCACCACTTCGTGATGCTCCTCCACGAAGGCGCGCAATACGTCGTCCTCGCGGCTGACCAGTGTCGGCGGGCAGCATTGCGGAAACCAGGCGGTGAACAGTTTTTCGTTCGCGTCGCGCAATGATTGCGGGCGGTTGACCACCAGCGCGCCACGCCGCTCCGCCTGCTCCAGCAGATAGGTGGCGTAGATGTATTCCATGTTGAATGGCGGATCCTTGCGCATGAGGATGCCATCGAACTCGGCGAGCGGTCGCATGGCCGAAGCCCCCAGCGCGTACCAGTCCTGTGCATCATCGCGCACTTCCACGCCTCGCGCCCGGCCGAGCGCCTCGCCGTCGCGCAGCAGCAAATCGTTCAACTCCAGATAGGACAGCGCATAGCCGCGTGCCTGCGCCGCCAGCATCAGCGCGAAGGTGGTGTCCTTCTCGATGTGGATCCCCGGCAGGGGATCCATGACGACCGCCAGTTTGATGGACATTTCCGTGAGTCTCTTTACATCGCCATGCACGGTTTGCGCTATTCACTCCGGGCCGCGTAGCATAGGCGGACCATCGCTGCAGTATAACCGCCCGTGTCTCCCTTGACATCGCTCGCCATCGCCACCCGCAAGAGCCCGCTGGCCCTCTGGCAGGCGACACATGTGCGCGATGCGCTACTGGCGCACCATCCCTGGCTGGATGTGCAGATCATCGGCATGCGGACGCGCGGCGATAAAATTCTCAACAGCCCGCTGGCTGCAGTCGGCGGCAAGGGTCTGTTCACCAAAGAGCTGGAGGACAGTCTGCTTGGTCGCCGTGCCGACATCGCCGTGCATTCAATGAAAGACGTGACCGTGGAGATACCCGCCGGCCTCGCGGTGCCGGTGATGCTTAAACGGGAGGACGTGCGCGATGTACTCCTGTCAATTCATCACGCCGATCTCGACGCCTTGCCACACGGTGCGCGCGTGGGCACCGCCAGCCTGCGCCGGCAGTGTCAACTCAAGGCCTGGCGCGATGACGTGAAAGTACTGTCCTTGCGCGGCAACATCGGCACGCGCGTCAAGAAACTGGAGGCTGGTGAATACGACGCCATCGTACTTGCCGCTGCCGGCGTCAAACGGCTGGGGCTGGAGGGGCATGTGCGCCAGCATTTGCCTGTCGAAACCATGCTGCCGGCGATTGGCCAGGGCGCCATCGGCATTCAGTGTCGCAGCAATGATGCGCGTGTATTGGAATTGATCACGCCCCTGAATGATACCGACACTTTGACCTGTGTGCTGGCCGAACGGGCGCTCAATCGGGGGTTGGGCGGCGGTTGTCAGGTGCCCATTGCCGGCCATGCGTCATTACACGGCCCACAATTGATTTTACGCGCCCTGGTGGGCCGTCCTGATGGCACTGAAATCATCCGGGGTGAGATCAGCGGCCCGGTAGATGAGTTGGAACTGCTGGGCCGGAGTCTGGCCGAGGATCTGCTGTCGAGAGGTGCGGGGGCGATTCTCGAAGAATTCGGCCCGTATTGTTAATAAAGAAACGCCCCCGGCGGATGTCCCACCGGGGGCGGAGGCTTGCAGGGAACAAACTGCGTTAGAAGGAACCTGTATGAATTTTCTTACCAGAACACCTGCGCGCGCGCCACGAACGCACTCGGGTTTTCATGATTGAATACGAAGGAGGTGCCCTTCAGCAGGGGGGTGGTCGGTGTGGAATCTTTTAGCGTATCCAGATTGATGACTTGGATATAGTCGGCCATGAAGCGCATATTGGCGTTCACATACCAATTGACGCCAGCGGAAACGGCCTCCTCTTCACCGCCTTCCACCAGTGCTTTGGTGTCGTTCAAATCCAGTGTGTCATACCGCACGGCCACTTGCAGAGCGCCCCAGCCGCCCTTGCCCACCGGTGACTTTGGCTGTACCGGGCCCCAAGCGGCATTAGCTGCGTCGAAATTCATGCTGTCACCCGGGGTCAGGAAAAAGCCGGCCTCGGCGTAATAGCCCTGTAGGGTCGCTGTCTTACCGTTATAGCTCGCCGTCAGAAAATTGCTGCTGCGATCCACATCCCACTGGGTGTATTCGGTTTGGAGATGAAACGGACCCCAGACCACGGCGCCTTCTGCGTTCCAGGCGAAAATGTCATCGATATTGCTGCGGCCGTTATTCGCCCCGCCTTGGTACTGGAAGAAAGGCGCGGTGGTTAGCAGTGTCGGCGACCTGTTGAAGCGCCCTGCCTGAGCAGCAACATTTATCACTGTTTTCTGTGGGTCGCGATACCAGGCTGCGCCGCCGACATGCACCAAGTGGTTGGCATCCGGCATGTAGGGGTTGACGGTTCCGCGCACCACACCACCGAGCACCTCACTACAACCACGATTGTTTTTGGTACCACTGACTCCGCCGCAAGCCCCCGTACTCGATGTCGGTGGCGTGTTTGTGAAGTTGCCGGTAAAGACGCCACCTTGTAAGGTCCACAACTTCTCGCCATGGATTAAGCCGCCCAAGCCGATGTCATATTCATCCTGCAGCTTCTCACCGAGCAATGGACGTTCCACAAACAGAGTGAAATTGTCGCTGGAATAAGTCACGAGGCCAAACGGGAAGGCCTGCTGGCCCGCCTTGACAAACCAAGTTCCCTTGTCCTCGGTATAGCCCACGAAGGCGTCCTTGGCCGCGTTACCTGGGAAATCCCATTCGAACTTGTACAACCAGTTGTGCCACATCTTGCCCTGAATGCCGAGACGCGCGCGCCGCAACTCGCCGCCGCTGCCTATCTTGTTCGTCTTGGAGTCGGAGTCAATGGCATCGTAGTCCGCCTGCACGCGGCCAATAAACTGCCAGGTGAAATCGCCGTCCGGCGAGGAAACCTGGATTTTGCCCTTGGTGTCGATCTTGGGCATCTCTTTGGCGACCTTTTCGGTGGTCTCCTTGGTGGACTTCTTGAGATCCTCCTGTTCCTTCGTGATCTGTTCGCCCTCGACCTGGGCAACCCCCTTCAACTGCTCATAGGTCTGCTGGTCGATGGTGCCCTTATCCTTGAGCACCCGCAGCAACTCCAACATGGCATCATTGGCGGCAAGTGCCGGGGTGGTGGCGGCTATCGAGAAAGCGGCCAGAAATGCTCCAAGCAGCGGTTTACAATGCGAACGATTGAGCAGCATGATCTTCTCCTCTAAAAAATTTTTAATTGGCACAGGATGCCGCGCCGTTGGTGGGCGGTCGTTGTTGTGCGATGAACATTAAACAGGCCTTGTGACAGCCTGATTGCGATAAGATGACGATTCGATGACAGTGATGAATTAATAATTTTCATACGCCTGTCATAATTTCCGACCTAGACTGCGCGGCGAATAAATCAACTTGTGAGCAAGGGCTTGAGCGTATTGATCGTGGATGACGAGCCGGCGATTCGGCAAATGCTGGCCTTCGCTTTAAGCGGCGGCGGCTACCGTTGCCAGGAGGCGGCGACGGCGGATGAAGCGCGGCAGGCCATACAGGAACACCCGCCCCAATTGATATTGTTGGACTGGATGCTGCCCGGCGTCAGCGGCATTGATTTGGCGCGCGGGTTGAAGCGTGAAATCAAGACACGCGACGTGCCCATTATCATGCTCACCGCCCGTGGCGAGGAAAGCGACAAGGTCTCGGGTCTGGACAGCGGGGTGGATGATTACATTACCAAACCGTTCTCCACCAAGGAGCTGCTGGCCCGCATCAAGGCCGTACTCCGTCGCAGTCACGCCCACCGGCCGGCCGAGAGCGTGGAAGTCGAGGGTTTGCGGTTGGATGCCGAAACGCATCGCGTGACGGCCCAGGGCGCCACGCTGACGCTCAGCCCCACCGAATTTCGCCTGTTGCATTTTTTCATTACCCATCCTGAGCGGGTCTACAGCCGCAGCCAACTGCTCGATCAGGTCTGGGGCAATCAGGTCTATATCGACGAGCGCACCGTGGACGTGCATATCCGCCGGTTGCGCAAGGTGTTAAGCGGTCATCGTTATGATCATTTTATTCAGACTGTGCGCAGTGTCGGCTATCGTTTTTCCACTCGCGAATAATCCCACAGACATATTTTGAATTTGGAAAAGTCCTGGGCCGGGCTTTCCAACATGTTGTTTACCGCGGTTTGCAGGATGCATCGGTAGCGGTATCATGTTTCACAGGCGGTAACAGTCAATACCATGTCTCCCGATATTTGGCGTCTCATACTGTGGTTGTCAGGCGGCGGCATACTCGGTGCGCTTGCCGGACAGACGCTTGCCGGCCTACTTTGTGCGGCGTTGGGCCTGCTGGTCTGGCATATCCGCCATTTGCAACGTTTATTGCATTGGCTGCGAATCCGGATGGATGGGGAGGCCCCTGACAGCCCGGGAATTTTCGAGGAGCTTTGCCGAGAAATCGATTATCTCCACGCCCGCCACCGCCGCCGCAAACGCAAATTGTCCAAGGTGCTCAAGCAATTCCAGGACGCCACGACCGCTTTGCCGGACGCCACCATCATCCTGGATGCGGATGGCGGCATTCAGTGGGCCAATACGGCGGCGGCCGAATACCTCGGCATCCGCTGGCCGGATGATGCCAAGCAGCGGCTGACGCATTTGGTGCGCGATCCAGCGGTGGTTGATCTGTTGAACAATCCGGACTTGCAGGAACAGTCGGTGGAGCTGCCCTCGCCATCCAAACCCGGGGTGCATCTGAGTCTGCGCGTCGTGCCTTATACGGAGGATCAGCGCCTGTTCGTCGCTCGCGACGTCACCCGCCTGCACCGTTTGAACGAGATGCGGCGCGATTTCGTTGCCAACGTTTCACATGAGTTGCGCACGCCGCTGACCGTGGTGCGCGGTTACATTGAAACCCTGCGTGCGGATAAGAAAAACTGCCCGGCAGTCTGGCAGCCATTGCTGGCGCAGGTCGAAAACCACACCGAGCGCATGGCCAACGTCATTCGCGATCTGCTGCTGTTGTCACGCCTGGAGCAGAATGAGCAATCCGCCGGACGCGGGGAGATTGCCGTGGCCGATATGCTGGGTCGGATCCATGCCGAGGCCCAGGCCTTCAGCGGTGAGCGCCGGCATTTGTTCTCACTCGAGGCCGACGCCGGCCTCCGCCTGCTGGGCGCGGAAAGTGAATTGTACAGCGCCTTTTCCAACCTGATCGTCAATGCCGTCCAATACACCCCGGCGCGCGGCGTCATTCGCGTGCGTTGGTACAGCGACGAGCATGGCGGTCATTTCAGCGTCGAGGATAACGGCATCGGCATCCCCGAACATCACCTGCCGCGCATCACCGAGCGTTTCTACCGTGTCGATCAGGGTCGTTCGCGCGAGACCGGCGGCACGGGTCTGGGACTGGCCATCGTCAAGCATGTATTGCAGCGGCATCAGGCGCGCCTGCACATTGAAAGTACGCCTGGCAAGGGTAGTCTGTTCCGCTGTGATTTTTCCCCCGACCGGCTTGTCTACGTGTCGGCGGATCAAGAGCAGAAACAAAGCGCCTAAACGCCTTACACCATCTTCGGTGCGGATCGGCGGTCATTCATCGCACCTGAACACGGTGACGTTCCCGTCTACATTCCCTGACCACAGGTGCAAGCCCGATATTGACACGGCAAATTATATGACTGATAGTCATACATGACCTACAGTCATTATTATGGCCAGCATTCATAAAATTCCGAGGACACCTCCCGTGGACGGCGATCGCCGCGAGCGGCGCCGCGCGCAGACCGCGCGGCGCATTCTGCAAACCGCCCTGCGCTTGTTCGCCGAACGGGGTTACGCCAATACCACGATTGAAGCCATCACCGAAGCGACCGACATCGGCAAGGGCACGTTTTTCAACTATTTCCCGAGCAAGGAGCACTTGGTCATCGCCTTTGGCGAATTACAGATCGCAAAAGTGACGGCTGTCGCGACGTCGAAGACGACTGAAAAATCCATCCGCGATCTGATTACCCGCATGGTGGAAGACATCGTTTCCGAATGGCGTGGCAATCAGCGTCTTTGGCGCGTCATGTTCGGCGCCATGCTGTCCAACGAGACCTTGTCGCGCAAATTTGCAGAACTGCTGGCCTTGGGTCGCAGCAACGTTGCCATCCTGTTCAAAGAAGGCCAGCGTCGTGGCGAAATTCGCCGCGACATATCGCCGCTGGTGCTGGCCCGCATGCTACAGCAGACCATGCTGGGCGCGCAGCTGGTCTGGTCCAGTCACTCCGATTTGAATCTCGTCGATTGGATCGAACAGTCCGTTGATTTGCTCTGGTCGGGCACGGGCGCGCCGGCCCGCGCCGAGTCTGCGTTCGCAAAAAGGGATCAGCGATGAACCGACGGTTCCTCCTGCTGTTGCTGCCAGGCATTGCCATACCCGCGGCGGTCGCCTTCGATTGGTTTAATTTCAAAGAATCCGCGGATAATGGCCTGGTGGTCTCCGGCACTCTGGAGGCGCGTAATATCGATGTCGGCTCCAAGATCGGCGGACGCATCACACAGGTGTTGGCGCATGAAGGCGATCACATGACGGCGGGTCAGTTGCTGGTGGTATTTGACGACGCCGAACTCAAAGCCAGGGTCGATCAGGCGCAAGGCCATCTGGATTCCGCCCACGCCAACCTGGAAAAGCTGGAACACGGTTCTCGCCCCGAAGACATCGCTGAAGCGCTGGCGGCCACCAGCAAGGGCGCCAATGATCGCGGCTACCTCATCGAGGCGATCGCGCAGGCGCGTGCGGATCGCGAACGCGCCGCAGCCGATGCAATCGATGCCGAGCAGAGTTTCCGGCGCGTGCGGGATTTGGTCCGTACCGGCGCCCTGCCGGCGCAATCACAGGATGACGCCCAAGCCAAACTGGACACCACAAAGGCCGCGCTCCGGGCGGCGGACTATGCCGTGGCCGGGGCCGAGGGCCGTTTGCGCGCCGCACAGGCCGTTTCGGAACGCACCGAGCGCGGTTTCCGGCAGGAGGACATCGACGCTGCCCGCGCCGATGCCGCACAGGCGCAGGGCGAATTGGAGGAGGCGCAGGCCCGCTGGGCCGAACATGAAGTCCGCGCCCCCACCGCCGCCGTGGTGGAGGTACTTGACCGGCGGCCGGGTGATCTCCTGCCGCCCAATGCAATCGTGGCCAAGCTGCTGGAGGCTGATCAGCTTTATGTCGTGGTATACGTTCCGGAGACCCAGATCGGCTTGGTGCATGTGGGTCAGAACGCCAGGGTCAGTGTCGACGCCTATCCCGGCGAGATTTTTTCAGCGAAGGTTGAACAAATCCGGCAGCAGGCCGAATTTCTGCCACGTAACGTGCAGACCCGCGAGGAACGCGTTCATCAGGTCATCGGCGTCAAATTGCGCGTCGATAACCCGCGCGACCGCCTGCGCGCAGGCGTCAGCGCCGAAGTGAGGTTCGCCGGGGAAACAGATAATGCCGGCAATACGCGCTGAGAATCTGGTACGCCGCTTCGGTGATTTCACCGCCGTCGACGGCGTCAGTTTCACCGTGGAGAAGGGGGAAATCTTCGGGTTTCTGGGACCGAATGGCAGCGGCAAGACCGTCACCATCAAGATGCTGATCGGCATCCTGCCCTTGAGCGGTGGCGGCGCGTGGGTCGACGGCATCGATGTGCGTACCGACCCCGACAGCGTCCGCAGTCGCATCGGCTACATGAGCCAGAAGTTCAGTCTGTACGACGACCTGACGGTGCTGGAAAACCTGCGCTTCTATGGCAAGGTCTACGGACTGCGCGGCCGGTCGCTGGAACGGAAAATAGCGGCTGTGATCGAGCAGAATCAGATCGGTACCTATCGTAACCGGCTGGCGGGGCGTTTGTCCGGCGGCTGGAAGCAGCGTCTTGCGCTCGGTTGCGCCATGCTTCACGAACCGAAAATACTCTACCTCGACGAGCCCACCGCCGGTATAGACCCCGTGGCGCGGCGCCAGCTTTGGGATTTGTTGTTCCAGTTGTCGGGTCAGGGCATCACTTTCTTTGTGACCACGCACTACATGGACGAGGCCGAGCGTTGCAGTCATCTGGCATACATCCACTACGGCAAATTGATCGCCGATGGCACGCCCGCGTCGCTGCGATCCCTGCCGGACATCACGCCAGCCGGCACGCATCGATTCGAGATCACCGCCGGCGAAGTCACCACCGCGCTGCAAATCGCTCATCAACTCGACGGCATGCGCAGCGCCACCATCTTCGGTCGCTCCATACACGCCTTGGTCGATGAATCCCTCAATCAAGAGGAGTTGGCGGGCGCGTTGCGCGCCCGCGGCGCGCGCATCGAGGAAATCCGTCCGCTGACGCCCAGCCTGGAGGATGTGTTCGTGGAACTGACCTACCGTCACCAGCGGCAATCCGGAGCGAGCGCATGATCAATCCTTTTCGCGGGTTGGGGGCCATCTTTTACAAGGAGGTGATCCATGCCCGGCGCGATCGCATGGCCATCATGTTCTCCTTCATCATGCCCATTTTGCAGATGACCATTCTGGGGGCAGCCATCGATACAAATGTCCGGCAGGTACCGACCGTGGTTCTGGACGAAAGCGGCGCCAGCCAGACGGCCACACCGTCGGATCGCGGAACCTTCGACAGCCGCGCCCTGCTCGATCGTCTGCGCAACTCTGATACCTTCCGCATCATAAAATACGTGCGCTCCGATCGCGAACTCAATGAAGAGATGATCGCCGGCCGCGCCCGTGTCGGCATCAAGATTCCGGTGAATTTCGCCCGCGATCTGCTCGACGGCCGCAGCGCGCAGGTCATGGTGATGGTGGATGGTTCCGATTCCTCGGTCGCCGGCCAGGCGGTGAACGTCTCCAGCCAGATCGGCCTGGACGAGTCGCTGCGGCGCCTGCTGCCCGCCGGAGTCGCCGTGCCGATCGAGGTCCGGCCCAAATTGATGTTCAACCCCGATTCGCGCTCGCCCAACTTTTTCCTGCCCGGACTCACGGCCGTGCTGCTGTTGTTTGTCACCACCATGCTGACCGCTTTTTCCATTGTGCGCGAGAAGGAACGCGGCACACTCGAACAGTTGCTGGTGACGCCGGCGCGTCCCCTCGGCATTCTGCTCGGCAAAATCATGCCTTATTTCGCGCTCGGCGTGCTGGAACTCAGCGCCATCCTGATCTTCATGCGTTATGTGTTCCAGGTGCCGATCCACGGCAACGCGCTGCTGCTGATTGTATTATCCACCGGCTACCTGTTTGTCAATCTGACCATCGGGACGCTGATTTCCACCAAGGCCAACTCGCAGGCCGAGGCCATGCAACTGGCCATGATGACGACGTTGCCCAGTATTTTTCTCTCCGGTTACATCTTTCCGCGCGATACCATGCCGCTGGTGTTCTATGGCATGAGTTATTTCGTCCCCGCGACTTACATGGTCGACATTTCCCGTGGCGTCATCCTGCGCGGGGCCGGCGTTGCCGAATTGTGGATCGACGCGGTCGCGCTGGCCTTTCTCGGTTTGCTGGTCTTGTTGATGGCGGTGCGTCGCTTCACCCGGATGATCGTGTAAGAACAGCCGCTGAAATTCAGCCCGCCGGATTGCGGCCAAGACGTTGGCGCACATACCAGCCGGCACTCAACAGCAGCACCACGGCGACTGCGATGTCCAACTGATGGGAATACTGCAAAACAAGCTCCCATCGTTCACGCAACTTCATTCCACAAAAAAGCAGGAAGCCGTTCCATAGCGTCGCCCCTGAAAACGTGGCCAGCAGAAACGGCCCTAACGGCATCCGGCCGGTCCCGGCGGGTATGGAAATCAGGTGCCGCACGACGGGGATGAATCGGGCAATAAAAATCGTCCAGAAACTGCGGCGGTGGTGAAAAAACCGCTCGGCGCGCTCAAGGTCGCGGAGATTCAGCAGCAGATAACGACCGAACCGCACCACCACCGGCCTGCCGCCGTAACAGCCAATCGCGTAGGACAACAAAGAACCGAGCACGGAACCCAGGCTGGTGGCGGCGACGGCCATCGACAAGTTCCAATGACCGTCGGCGACTTGAAAGCCGACAAAAGGCATCACCGCCTCGCTCGGTACCGGTACGATCATGCTCTCCAGCGCCATCAACGCACAGGCGCCCGCATAGCCGGTGGTTTCCAGCACGCGTACGGCGGTGTCGGCGATGGCCTCGGTCAGCATGAGGCCATCCTACCAGATTGAACTTTGGATCAATCCGGAAGCCGGCTGATTTCCCGGTGGCGGGGGCAGGTCAGTTCGTGATCGTTGACCATGCCCACCGCCTGCATGAAGGCATAGCAGATGGTGGGGCCCACAAAATTAAATCCGCATTTTTTAAGGGCCCTGCTCATGGCCTCTGATTCCTTCGTCTGCGCCGGTACCAGGCGGTAATTGCGCCAGCGGTTCTGCCGGGGGTGGTAATCGACAAACTGCCAGAGAAAATCCGCCAAGGACACGCCCTGTTCGTACAGCTTCAGCACGGCGTGGGCATTTTGAATCACCGATTCGAGCTTGCCGCGGTTGCGGATCAGTCCGGGATCGGCGAGCAGCCTTTTCAGTTTGCGGCTATTGAAACGAACCACTTTCTCCGGATCGAACCCCGCAAACGCCCGCCGGTAATTTTCGCGCTTCTTGAGGACAATGATCCAACTCAAACCCGCCTGCGCGCCCTCCAGACACAGCATTTCGAATAAATGCCGCTCATCGTGGACCGGCACGCCCCATTCTTCATCATGGTAGGCGATGTACAGGGGATCGGCCGTGCACCAGCCACAGCGGCTGGACGGCTTGCCGGACATGGGAACCTACGTCGAAGGCGCTTCCTGCAGCTCCTTGGCCAAATCATCCAGTGGCTGGTGCCGCACATCCTTGCCCTTGACGAGATAGATAATGCTCTCGCAGATGTTGATGACGTGATCACCGATGCGCTCCAAGGCCCGCACCATCCACACGACGTCCAACACCGCCGTAATGCTGCGGGCGTCTTCCATCATGTAGGTGATGAGCTGGCGGATGGCGGCGTCGTATTCGCGGTCCACCGAAATGTCCTCATGGGCAATTTTGATTGCCGCCGCGTGGTCCATCCGCGCGAAGGCATCCAGGGCGTCGTGCAGCATGTGTCGCACGTGGTTGCCGATATTGAGGACGTTGACGTAGTAGGATTTCGGGCTGACCAGGTTGATGAGCCGCAACGTCACGCGGCTTACCTTCGAGGCCTCATCGCCTATGCGCTCCAAGTCGCGAATGATCTTGATGACCGCCAGCACCAGGCGCAGATCGCGCGCGGCGGGCTGCCGGCGCGCCAGAATTTCGGTGCATTCCTCGTCGATCTCGAGTTCCAGATTGTTGACCTTGAAATCGCTGGTGGCGATCTCCTCGGCGATGTCCGATTTGCTCATGGCGAGGGCATCAATCGACATTTTGAGATGCTGCTCCACCAACCCGCCCATGGACAGCACCTTGGTGCGAATGTCTTCAAGCTCGCGTTCGTATTCCTGGGAGATATGTGTCAGCCATTGCATGGATCGATCCTCCGGGCCCGCCGTTAGCCGTAACGGCCGGTGATGTAATCCTCGGTTTGTTTTTCCTTCGGGTTGGTGAAAATCGTCTTGGTCGGGCCCATCTCGATCAAATTGCCGACATACAGAAAGGCGGTGAAATCCGACACGCGCGCCGCCTGTTGCATGTTGTGGGTGACGATGACGATGGTGTAATCGACCTTCAGCTCGTTGATCAATTCCTCGATCTTGAGCGTCGAAATGGGATCCAGCGCCGAGGCCGGTTCGTCCAGCAGCAGGACCTCGGGCTGCACGGCGATGGCCCGGGCGATGCACAGTCGCTGTTGCTGGCCGCCGGATAGTTGCGTGCCGTCCTGGTTGAGTTTGTCCTTCACCTCGTCCCACAGCGCCGCCCTGCGCAACGCCTTTTCCACGCGCTCATCCATCTGTCGGCGCGATAGTTTGTGATACAACCGCACACCGAAGGTGATGTTGTCATAGATGCTCATCGGAAATGGGGTCGGTTTTTGAAACACCATGCCGACTTTGGATCGCAACATATTGAGATCGTAATCCTTGTTCAACACGTTCATTCCATCAATCAGCACTTCACCGATGGCGGTATGTTTGGGATACAACTCGTAGATACGGTTGAAGGTGCGCAGCAGCGTCGATTTGCCGCAACCCGACGGACCGATGAAGGCGGTCACCCGTTTTTCCGGGATCTCCAGGCTGATGGATTTCAGGGAGTGTTGTTTGCCGTAGTAAAAATTGAGATTGCGCACCACCACTTTGCTCGCCAGCGCGCTTTCGACGCCTCGCAATGGCCCAGCTTTACCCTCGCCGACGGGGGTGAGTAGGGGCGCAGCATGAGTCGGAACAGGGGGTTGTTCGTCGGCAACCATCGGTGGACGCAAGGCTGGGATTTCGGTTTCGCGCATAAGTTTAGAGTCCCGGTAGGCGTTCGCGCAAAGCGAAGCGCGCAAAGATGTTGAGTAACAATATACTGAACGTGATGAACAGAGCCCCCGCCCAGGCCAGGTGGTGCCAATCTTCGTAGGGGCTCATGGCAAACTGGAAGATGACCACCGGCAGATTGGCGATGGGTTTGCCAAGATTGGTGTTCCAGAACTGATTATTGAGCGCGGTGAACAAAAGCGGTGCGGTCTCGCCGCTGATGCGGGCGATGGCCAGCAGCACGCCCGTCATAATGCCGGCGCGTGCCGCCCGGTAAACGACACTCATCACCACCTTCCACTTCGGCGCCCCCAGCGCTGCTGCCGCCTCACGCATGGCATCCGGCACCAGACGCAGCATGTCCTCGGTGGTACGCACCACTACCGGAAGCACGATCAAGGCCAGAGCGAGAATGCCGGCCCAGCCGGAAAAGTGCCCGGTAGTCAGAACCACCAGTTCATAAACGAATACGCCCATGATGATAGACGGCGCACTCAGCAGAATGCTGTTGATGAAGCGTACTATGGCGGCGATAACCCGGCCGCGCCCAAACTCGGCCAGATAGGTGCCGGCCAGAATGCCGATCGGTGCGCCGATCGTGATACCTCCCAATGTCAGCATAATACTGCCGACGATGGCGTTCGACAGTCCCCCGGCGCTGCCGGGCGGCGGGGTGATCTGGGTAAAGATGGTGGGTGTGATCCAACCGATCCCCTGCCCGACCAAGGTGATGAGCAACCAAGCCAGCCAGAATAATCCGAAGACAGTGGCCAGCGTCGCCAAGCTGAGCAGTGTGGCGTTATACAGTCGTCTTCGCTGGTAAAGCGTCATCATGGATGCTGGTTCACGTCCGGTGTAGCCTTGGCTGAGCGGTGCGCAGTATCAGCAGCTGGGCCAGGGCCAATACAACAAAGGTGATGACGAAAAGGATGAGACCCAGGGCTATCAGCGAGGAGGTATAGATCGGCGTCACCGCCTCGGTAAATTCATTGGCCAGCGTGGCAGAGATGGTGGTGCCTGGCATGAATAGCGAAGAACTCAAATGGTATGCGTTGCCGATCACAAACGTCACCGCCATGGTCTCACCCAGTGCGCGACCCAAGCCCAGCATGAGCCCGCCGATCACACCGATCTTGGTGTAGGGCAGGACAACTTTAAGCACCACCTCGGTGGTGGTGGCGCCCAGACCGTAGGCCGACTCCTTGAGCACCGGCGGCACGAGTTCAAAGACATCGCGGGTGACCGCGGTGATGAAAGGCGTGATCATGATAGCGAGGATCAAGCCCGCCGTGAACATGCCGATGCCCATGGATGGACCGTCGAACAGGAAGCCGAGCAACGGAACGCCAGCCAAATGATCGGTCACCCAAGGCTGCACATGATCGGCAAACAGAGGGGCGAAGATGAATAAGCCCCACATACCATAGATGATGCTGGGTATGGCGGCCAGCAACTCAATGGCGGTGCCGACCGGGCGTTTCAGCCAGCGCGGCGCCAGCTCGGTGATGAAGAGAGCAATGCCGAAACTAAGCGGAACGGCAATCAACATGGCCACCAGGGTACTGACCAAGGTGCCATAAATAGCAACAAAGGCCCCGAATTCCGAGGTGACGGGATTCCAAGCGGTACTGCCAAGAAACCCGATTCCGAATTTGTGCAGGGCCGGCCAAGCCCCCATCCACAGCGCCACCAGGATGGCGATGACGGATCCAAACACGAGCAAAGCCGCAAAAGCGGTACAAGCCCGGAACAAGCGGTCCGGTAGTGGCGTTCTGGACGGCCGTATGTCTAGTAGCGGCGGTTTGATTGCTAGTGTCATAAAGTTATAAATGGAGCCACGCGGTCGGGCCGGGACAGGGGGAGGGGGGATTACCCCCCATCCCCAGCCTTTTACCACAAACAGCCCAATTATTGCACGCGGTCGGGGTGGTTCGTTTATTGATAACTACTTCGCTGCGGCCCAGACCGCACTATCATTACTACCCTTGATGGATTGCCAGTTCCCCTCGATTAATTTGACGACGTTGTCTGGGAGGGGCACGTAGTCGAGTTTGGCGGCCATGTCATCACCGTTCTGATAGGCCCAGGCAAAAAAGTCCAGCACGGCCTTGGCCACTTCTGGCTTGGCCTGCTGTTTATGCATCAGAATGAAGGTGGCCCCTGCAATTGGCCAACTGTCCTTGCCCGGTGCATCAGTCAGGATCAAATACATTGCCGGTGCGGTCTGCCAGTCGGCCCCAGCGGCCGCGGCTTGGAACGCTGCACTGCTCGGAGAAACAAAAACGCCCTCTCGGTTCTGAACCAAGGCGTAGGTCATCTTATTTTGCAAGACGTATGCGTACTCGACATAGCCTATCGTGCCGTTGATGTGCTGCACATAAGAAGCTACACCCTCATTGCCTTTCCCGCCGACTCCGGTAGGCCAAGCCACGGAAGTACCGTCTCCGACCGTCTGTTTCCATTCCGGACTAACCTTGGAGAGGTAATTGGTCCAGATGAATGTGGTGCCGGATCCATCCGAACGGTGCACTACAATGATGCCCGAATCTGGCAGTGAGGCTCCCGGATTCAGTGCCGCAATTTTGGGATCGTTCCATCTCTTGATTTTGCCGAGATAAATGTCCGCAAGCACCGCGCCAGAGAATTTCAACTGCCCGGGACTCACGCCTTTCAGATTCACCACTGGGACATCGCCGCCGACGACGGTGGGAAATTGCATCAGACCCGCTTTGTCCAGATCTTCGGGCTTCAGTGGCATATCGGAGGCACCGAAATCCACCGTCTTCTCAGTGATCTGCTTGATGCCGCCGCCGGAACCGATGGATTGATAATTCATCTTGACGCCGGTGCTTTGTGAGTAGGCTTCGGCCCACTTGGCATAGATCGGATATGGGAAAGTGGCGCCAGCGCCTGAGATTTCCGTCACGGCTGCGGCAGCCGTTATCGCCACGCCTGCGCCAAGTAATCCGGCCAGCCCAGTTATTACAATGCCTCGTATCTTGTGCAACATATCCCCCTCCTCATGGTTATAGTTCGGCAATTCATCAGGAATACCACGAGCGGGAAAGTATCTAGACCATAAATGATCTCTTGGTTACATATTTATGACGGTTTTATTACAACTCGTTATTGATAAAATATTTTTTAGATGACTATGGCCAAGAATCTGCTGATCTCTCTCCTCTCGACCTGCGGGCAAAATGAGGTGATCCTCTAGGATGCTGTTTTCGTACGCTATATGCAGAAGCTTAACAGCCATATTTATGGTCTGCGTGTTAACATTCGGATTGAGCCGCAGATAAGGCCCCCTATCATCCCATTGCGGCCAAGATTTATTTTGTTTCCATATAATCTCAGGATACATAGACGTGCCACTGACTCGATCTGAATTGTATATCAACCGTGAGTTGAGTCAGTTGGAGTTCAATCGCCGCGTTCTGGAACAGGCGAAGGACGATTCCGTGCCGTTGCTCGAACGCCTGCGCTTTCTATGCATCGCCAGCACCAACCTTGATGAATTTTTTGAAATCCGTGTCGCCGGACTCAAGCAGCAGGTGGTTCACGGCGCTGCCCAAAGCGGGCCGGATAATCTCTCTCCTCTTGAGCAGTTGAAGCGCATCAGTGAAACCGCACATGCCCTCGTCGGTGATCAATACCGCGTGCTCAACGAAATTCTTCTCCCCCGGCTGGCCGAGCAGCAGATACACCTGCGGCCACATGGGGAATGGGACGAAAAATTAAATGATTGGGTGGGCCGCTATTTCAACCGTGAGTTGTTACCGGTTTTAAGCCCGTTTTCGCTGGATCCAGCGCATCCATTCCCCAGAATCCTGAACAAGAGTCTCAACTTCATGGTGGCGCTGGAGGGCATGGATGCCTTCGGCCGCCACAGCGGGACTGCCATAGTGCAGGCGCCGCGGTCTCTGCCCCGTATCATCGAGGCCCCTCCGGCCGACGCGGGAACGGGGCAGGTGTTCGTCCTGTTGTCTTCCATCATCCAGGCGCGGGTGGGCGATTTGTTCCCCGGCATGAAGGTCATCGGTTGTTACGCCTTCCGCGTCACCCGCGACAGTGAATTGTTCGTCGACGAGGAAGAAGTGGATGATCTGCTGCGGGCGCTGGAGGGTGAATTGCCCGCGCGCCGTTTCGGCGACGCCGTGCGCATCGAGGTGGCCGACGATTGTCCTTCCGAAATGATCAGCTTTCTCTCCGCGCAATTCAACCTGAGCACTGATGACATTTATCAGGTTCACGGGCCGGTGAATCTTTCCCGTTTGCAGACATTGCACGAGCTCATCGAGCGACCCGACCTCAAGTACGCCGGTTTTACGCCCGCCCTGCCCCGCCACCTCAGCAGCGAGGCGGACGTTTTCGAGGCCATACGCAACGGCGACATTCTATTGCACCATCCATTTCAATCTTTCGCCCCGGTCGTGGATTTTATCCGGCAGGCCGCGCGTGACCCCCGCGTACTGGCCATCCGCCAGACGCTGTACCGCACCGGCGCCGACTCCACGATCGTGCAGTCGCTCGTTGACGCGGCGCGTCAGGGGAAGGAGGTCACCGTCGTCATCGAACTGCGCGCGCGTTTCGACGAGGAGGCCAATATCGAACTCGCCAGCCAGTTGCAGGAGGCGGGCGCACACGTGGTCTATGGTGTGGTGGGTTACAAGACGCATACCAAACTGGCGTTGGTCGTGCGCCGGGAGGATCGCGCCTTGCGGCGGTATGTGCATGTGGGCACAGGCAACTATCACCCGCGCACCGCCCGCATCTATACGGACTTCGGCTTGCTGTCGTGCAATCCGGTTTTGGCCGAGGATGTACAACGCGTGTTTCAACAACTCACCTCGCTGGGCCGCGCCAGCAAATTAAAGCTGCTGCTGCAATCACCTTTCACCCTGCACAAAACCATTCTGGAATTGATCCAGCAGGAAGCCGCACTGGCGCAACAGGGCAAACCCGCCCACATCATGGCCAAGATGAACGCGCTGACCGAACCCAATGTGATTCGCGCCCTCTACGAAGCATCACAGGCCGGCGTGAAAATCGATCTCATCGTGCGCGGCATCTGCATGTTGCGTCCGGGCATGGCCGGCGTATCGGAAAACATCCAGGTGCGTTCCGTGGTGGGGCGCTTTCTGGAACATGCGCGTATTTTCTATTTCCACAACAACGGCCAACCGCGCGTTTATCTGTCCAGCGCCGATTGGATGGAACGGAATTTCTTCCGCCGCGTGGAAGTGGCCCTTCCCGTTGAGGACGCCTCACTGCGCGACCGCGTTGTGAATGAAGGTTTGCGCAGTTATTTGAACGACAATACGCAAGCCTGGCTGCTGCAAAGCGATGGTAGTTACAAGCACCTCACTCCCGGGTCGCACAAACCCAAAAGTGCCCAGCAGCATCTCCTCGAAACCCTCAGTTCTTCATGATTTTTTTGCGTCAACATACTCGACCAATGCCGCGATAAGCCCGTCATCACTGGCGCCGGGGGCAACGTTTGCCGTGCCGGTGAATCCGCAACACTGACATTCGGCGGCAATGCGTTTGCTCATGACCACGAGTGGCACGGCCAACAGCCATTCCTGTCCTTGCGCGTGAATGAGGCGCGCAAGATTTTCCATGCCTTCGACACTGGTGACGACGGTCACATCGGGGCGCCCGCCTCCTGCGGTCTGGATGGCGTCGACGATATTGCTCTCCGCCGGATCGCGGCGATAGATCTCAAGTCGTTCCACCCGCGCGCCGCGCGCATGCAATTTTTCCGTTAGCAATGCGCGGCCGCCGACACCGCAGATCAGGAGTACGCGACGGCCCCGCACCTGTCCGGCCCGCAAGCAGGACATAGCAAGCAGACCCTCGCTGCTGGCCAGGTTTCCGGATGGCGTCTCCGCGCCACTGATGCCAGCATCACGCAATACCCGCGCCGTTGCCTGGCCAACGGCAAGTATCATTGCGTGATTCACCGTAATCTCGTGTGAGCGCAGAAATGGAAGGCCGTATTCGACCGCGTCTGGACTTAAAAAAATGTAAATGTCCGCGGCCGCCGGCACCGCCGGTGGCTGTAGTGGCGTGATGACAATGGTCGGCAGCACGATGGGTCGGCCTCCGGCTTCGCGAATTCGCTCGCATAACGGTGCGGCGCGCGAGGCTGGCCGGGTAACCAACACCGCTGTATCCTCCAGTGACAAACGGGCGCACGACATGACGCGAAAGTAACCGAGCGCACCGCCGCATTCAAGCCGGAGGGAGCAATCATGATACCAATCACGCCTGCGCTGGCCTTGCGCGATGAGGAGATCGAGCTGCACTTCATCCGCGCCGCCGGACCGGGTGGCCAGAACGTCAACAAGGTGGCGAGCGCGGTACTGCTGCGCTTCGATGTGCGGCATTCGTCCACGCTTACCGCAGACGTGAAGGCGCGATTAGTCGCGTTGGCGGGCCAACGAATGAACGCCGCGGGCATTTTGGTGATACGGGCGCAACGACATCGCACCCAAGATACCAATAAAAAAGACGCCGTTCGCCGCCTCGCGACACTCATCCGTGCAGCACTCATCCCGCCCAAGCAACGGCATAAAACCATTGTGCCGGCACGAGCACGGCGGCGGCGGCTGGAAAACAAGCGCCGACATGGCCAGCTTAAAACCAGCCGGCGAAGTGATTTATTCGATTAATCAACGCAAAATCATGAAAAATGTGAGGCTGCTCACAAACTTCGCCTTTATTTCTGCGATACGGCTCACAAAACGCCGTTTTGCCTCTGCATGAGGGGTTTGGAGCGTCTTTAATTAATCTTGCCCGGCGGGGGAGTGCCCCCGCGAGGGAGCTGTACATAAGCTGTACACAATTATAACTACACCACGAGAGTGAACACGATGACTATGGCGGCCTCTTTTCTCCCGCTGGAGCAGGCCATCGGAAATTTGGTGCCTTTGCGCAATATGCCCGCTACACAGCGGGCGCAGGTACTGAAATCCGCGCAGGTCGTAGAGTATCCCAAGGGCGTATTCATCTTCCGTCAGGGCGAGCGCGACGGTTATGCTTATTTCCTGCTCGCGGGTACTCTCGAGATGTATCGGGATAATCAATTGGTGCAGGAAGTAACGGGCGGCACGGCAGCGGCGGCTCATGCGTTGGCCCAGCTGCAACCGCGCCAGTTTTCCGCGCGCGCCACCACCCCAGTTTCCCTGCTGCGCGCCGACCGCGCCCTCATGGACCAGACCAGCCACTGCCTCACCGATCAAGGCGGTTTGCTTGAGGTCCGGGAAATCGACCAAGCCAGTCAGGACAGCGACTGGATGACCCGTCTGCTGCGTTCTGAGCTTTTTGCCCGCATCCCGGCAGCCAACATTCAGCGCATCTTCAGGCAACTTGAAGGCATCCCTGCGCACGCCGGAGACGTCATCCTTCGCCAGGGCGAGCCCGGAAATCACTATTACATCCTGCGCGAAGGCCGGTGCATGGTCAGCCGCACGCCCGGTCAGAAAGGTCCGGCGGTGCAACTGGCCGAACTGCATCCCGGCGATTCCTTTGGCGAAGAGGCGTTGGTCGCCAATGCCAAACGCAATGCGACCGTGACCATGCTTACGGACGGCGAATTGATGCGGTTGACCAAGGAAGACTTCATCGAACTGATCCGCACCCCATTGCTGCGCCAGATTGATTTCGCCGAGGCCCAGCGTAAGTCGGCCCAAGGTGCGCAATGGCTCGATGTCCGCAATGCTGCTGAATTTGCGAAGGCCTCGCTACCTCAAAGTTTCAATATCCCGTTGAGCATGCTTCGCCTCCAGCATCAGAAACTGGCACGTAATGCGACATACATTGTGGTCTGCGATGATGGTGCGCGTAGCGCGGCAGCCGCTTTTCTGCTGGCGGAGCGGGGCTACGATGTCATGCATTTGCGCGGCGGATTGAATGCGTCCGGGGCATTGAAATCAGCCCCCCAGACCGCCGAGACAGCCGCCGCCAACCAAGGTGCGAATGTCCTGTCGTTTCCACCGCCCATCAACAAACCACCGGTCCCGGCTTCTCAACGCACCGAGTCCGAACTCGACTCCATCATGCCAGCGGCCGCAAAAGAAACAGCCGCTGCGCAATTGGATGCGGATGTTCGTGTTTCGACGCTCCATGCCGAATTGATGGAGGTTAATCTGCGGCTGCAGGAGGCTCTGCGGTTGAAGGATGACGCGGAACTGGCGCGCCTAGAGTTTGAAAAACGCATCGCCATGGAATTGCAGGCCGAGCGCGATCGGTTGCACACCGAGGAAGAACGTGCCCGACAGGCGTTGGCCGAAACGGCGCGGCTGAAAGAGGAGCTCGAGGCCGCCAAACACAAGGCCGAGGCGGAAGCCCTGAGGCTGCGGCAGGAGGAGGACCAGCGGCTGGAGCAATTGCGCGCCGAGGCCGACCGCCGTTTGCAAGAGGAAAAACAGAAACTTGAAACGGCCTATGCCTGGAAGGAAGAGGAACTGACGCGGGTTCTGCGGGAAAAACAGGAAGCGGAAACCCAGCTGGCAGAGGAGCGCAGACAGTTGGCGGATGAAAAGTTGAAGGCCCGCCAGCGATTGCAGGAAGCGCGGCATTTGCAGGAACAGCTGGAAGAATTGCAAAAAATCAACGCCGAGGAAATCGCCACACGCCTCCAGCAGCAGGAAGAACTCGAATCAAAGCTGCGGGATGAAATAAAAATGAAGATCAACGCCGAGCGCCATCAGCTCGAAACAGAATTTGCGCGTAACGCCCGGCTGCTGGAACAGGCGCAACTCGAACGCGAGGCGGCGGAGGCCGCGCGTCAGGCTGCTGCCGAGGAAGCTGAACGCATAGTCGCCGAATACCGCGTTGCCCATGAACGCTGGAAAACAGAGGAGCAGGCGCGGTTGGCGGCAGAGCGTCAACACTTGGAAAGCGAAGCGCTGCAGCTCGAAGAAAACCTTGCCGCTGCAGTCAATGCGCGCGCCGAAGCGGAGGCCGCGCGTCTAGCCGCCGAGACTCATTTGCAGGCCCTCAGGGCGATTTCGCCCAATGGCGCGGATGTCACGGCTGCCACCTCCGCGCAATGGCAAAGCGAAGTCCGGAAGGCGGAGCACAGCATCAGCGAGGCCAGCAAACACGTTCAAGTCGCGCTGCAAGCGGAGGAAGCGGCGGCGGCGGCAATCGAAGAGAATCAGGTTGAATTGACGCGCCAGGAAGAGGCGGAAAGCGCATTGCATCTCGAAATCCAGCAGGACATTGACGGCTGGCTCAGGGAACAGGAGGATCTGGAAAACTCCGACATTCAGCGCATGATTCTGGCCAATCAGCGCGAAAATATGGAACGGATCAAACGCAGCGCCGAGGCAGCGCGCAAGGCTGTTCAAGAGCATGATCAGCAATTGCTTGACGATCTGGCCAAGCGTTTGTGCCCTGTCGGTCGTACTCCTTCCTAAGCTCGCGCGCTTCTTTCCATTTGCCCGTTTGGCCCCCGATCCGGGGGATTCCACGCTTGGTTGTTCTTTTGCCGATGCGATAGCGCTATAGTTAACGCATCGAACAGCGGGCGGGGGCTGCCGTTGATTAGTGTTTTCCTAGGCCTTTCTGTCCCGGCCCTAGGGCGCGACGTCGGCCGCCGGTGGGGGCGGCCATGGCCAATGAAGATATAAAATCGATACAAAAACAACTCATGGAACTGCAGATCGAACATCGCGACCTGGATGACGTGGTGCGCCGCCTGTCACAGGATCCCATGGTCGATCAACTCCACCTGACCCGCCTCAAAAAACGCAAGCTGTACCTCAAGGACATGATCCAGCGCCTCAAGAGCCGGCTCATTCCCGATCTGGACGCCTGAATCATTCAACCCGGAACACACTCTCGTGGCCGATCCCCAGCAAAATTTCATAGACTCTCTGCGGATGCTGGTGCCCATCAATGGACTGCCATCACAGTATCAGGATCAACTGTTCAAAGAAGCGCAGGTCATCAAGCTGAAAAAGAAGGAGATCGTTTTTGCACAAGGTAGCCGTGATGATTTTTCTTATTATTTGCTTGAGGGCACCATTGAGATGTACGCCAACGATCAGTTCATCAAACAAGTTGAGGGCGGTACCGGCGCGGCCTTTCATCCTCTGGCGCAATTGCAACCCCGGCAGATGACCGCCAAGGCCAAGACGCCAGTAACGGTATTGCGCGTCAATCGAATGCTGATGGATCGACTGCTCAGCCTGGGTCATGACACACCGGCCGCGTCAGGAGGGATCGAGGCCGCCGAGATCAGCGGGGAGAGCGGCAGCGACGATTGGATGACCATCCTCCTGCAGTCCGAACTGTTTATGCGCATTCCACCGTCCAATATCCAAAGGCTGCTTGCCACCATGCAGCCGGTTGAATTCAAGGCTGGCGATATCGTCGTCAAGCAGGACGACCCGGGCGATTATTACTACGTCATCAAGTCGGGACGCTGCGAGGTCTGCCGCAAAACCAGCAAGGGTACCTCTGAAATCCGTCTGGCCGAACTCGGCACGGGCGTTAGTTTTGGCGAGGAGGCCCTGGTCTCGGGCTCCAAACGCAATGCGACGGTGCGCATGCTGACGGACGGTGAACTGGGAAGGTTGACCAAGGACGACTTCATCGAACTCATCAAGAAGCCGCTGCTCAAAACGATGACCTTCGAGCAGGCCCGGGCCCAAGTCAAGGAAGGCGGCGGCATATGGCTGGACGTGCGCTTCCCCGAAGAATATCAGCAGGGTCATCTCGCCGACAGCATGAACATCCCGCTGAACGTCCTGCGCACTCAAGCCGACAAACTCGACAGCAGCAAATCCTACGTTGCCTATTGCGATACCGGCAGCCGCAGTTGTGTGGCGGCCTTTTTGCTCACGCAACGCGGCCTAGATGCCTCATATTTGGAAAGCGGCTGCCTGCGCCATATAAACCCCTTGCCGGTCAAACCTACGGCCGCCGCTTCAAACAAACCCGCGCCTGCAGCCGTGCCGGGAAAACCTGCGACAACCGCCTCAGTCAAATCCGCCACATCACCAGCCAAGGCCACACCGAAAGTAGAGCCGCCAGCAGTGCCCGTGACACCAGCAGTCGTGCGCCAAGCAGCGGCTTCCGTGGATGCCGAGGTACGCGCCTCCGCGCTGCGCACGGAGGTGGCCAAGGCCGATCTGCAGCTGGAAGAGGCGGAACGATTGAAAGCCGAGGCGAATCGCCAGGCGGCGGAACCCGCCGCGCAAGCGAAGCTCCGCGCCGAGCGGGATCGTATCGAAGCCGAGGCGAAGCGGGCGGCGGAAATCATGGCGGAGGCGAAGCGCCTCAAGGAGCAACTGGAAAATGAGAAGCGACAGGCCGAGGCCGAGGCCGAGCGGCTGCGCCAGGAGCATGAATCCAAGCTGCAGAAATTGAAGGCGGCCGCCGAAGATCGCCTCAAGGCCGAAGAGGCCAGGCTGCAGGAGATGTACCGGGCCAAGGCCGAGGAAATTGAGGCCCTGCAAAAACAAAAAAACCAGGCCGAGTCTCAGTTGGACGCCGACCGCAAAAAACTCGCGGAGGAAACCACCGAAGCACGCAAGACACTCGCGGCGGTAAAAAAGCAACTGGAGGCACAGCAAGAACAGGAGCGCAAGCTGCGCGAGACATCGCAGTCCCAACTGGCCGAGGAACGGCGCAAATTGGAGGCGGAATTTGCGCGCAATAATGCCATGCTGGAATTGATCAAGCAGGAAAAGAAGGCGGCCGAGGCGGCACGCCATGCGGCGTCCGAAGAGGCCGAGGCCATCATTGCCGAACACAAGTCAAAGTTCGAACAGATGCGTGCACAAGAGGAGGCCCGCATGGCTGCCGAACGCCGCGCCCTGGAAGCTGAGCGCGAACGGCTGCTGCGGGCCGCCGAGGCAACCGCCCAGGCGCGCACGGAGGCGGAAAAATCGCAGCACGAGGCCGAGAAACGCGTTGCGCAATTGAGAGAACAGCGCGCCCATACCGATGAGCCGATGACCGTCGCGGCGGCGAAACACTTGCGCGCGGAGATTGAGAAACATGAGGCCAGGGCAGCGGCGGCCGGCGAACGGCTGCGCGTGGCCATCATCAACGAAGAAACCCTGCAGGCCGAGAAGTTGGAAAATGAGAGAAATTTTTTGCTCCACTCGACAATGAACAAGGCGGTTCTCGAACAGCTCGAACGCGAACTTCAGGAGTGGTCCGACGAACAGGATCGACAGGAGTCCTCCACCGTCGGCCGCGACACGCTCGCCCGCATGCAACAGCAGGTCGCCCGCATCAATGAAAAGGCGCAGAAAGCCAAGAAAGAATCCGAGTCACATGACGAGAATTTGTTAAATGAGCTTGCTTCGGTCATTGGCGACAACGACGACTGAACCGTCTGGACGGCGGCACAAGCGGCTCAACTTTCGAACGGAATCCGTGCACTTTGCATGCCCGAGTTGCGAGAAGCCGCGCCTTTTGCTCGCGGCCCGCTCGGAACGTCAGGCGGAGGGCTGGCAGGGATAGGATTTGTTCAGGGCCTCGCTGGCCAATATATATGCCGCCTCGTGCAGGCGCGGCTGATTTCTTTTCAGCCACTGCACGATCTTGTCCCGCACGTCTTCAGGCGCCACGCGTTGCGGATCAATGCAAAACAGTTTCTCACCTGGATTCTGTTCCTGCATACCATCCACTGTCGCGACCAAACCGACGACAAAGGTCATGCAAAGTTGATTTTCATCGTGGGTATTTTCGCAGGCCTCTAGCAATTCCTGGCCGCTCAGCACGTCCTCCTCTTTCGGTGGCTCCTGGGCCAACACGGAAGACCACCCGCAGCTCCAGCCGAACAACATCAGCCACGATTTTATTGCGTTCACCTGAAAATTATGTTTCCCGCGAGACCAGTGTCTTTATATTATTTATATTATTTGCTCGTTCCAGCAGCGGTCGAATGATCGTGTGAAATAAAAATGCCTTGGCCGCCATGAATGTCGCCTGAATCACGTCATGGCTTGGAGCCGCCGGCCACATTCATGGTAAGGAGGTCGGCCTTGGCGTCCGCGTAGCCCTGCGCGGCGGCTTGCTGGTACCAGCGAATTGCCTCGGCGTCATCGCGCGGCACGCCCTTGCCGGTGCGGTAGAGATAGCCCAGATTATATTGTGCGGCGGCATGTCCCTGTTCGGCGGCTTTGCGATACCATTTTACCGCCTCGGCGTCATCACGCGGCACGCCCTTGCCGGTGCGGTAGAGATAGCCCATGTTGTACTGCGCGTCGGCGTACCCTCCTTCCGCCGCACGTCGGTACCATTCCGCCGATTTCTCGTCGTTCAATTCCACCCCTTCGCCGGTGGAATAGGACAACCCCAAACTGAACTGCGCCAGTGTATGTCCCTGCACGGCGGCGCGTTCGTACCACGCGGCGGCTTCCTTCTCATCCTGGGGCACACCCTCACCAAAGGCATATGCCACGGCCAGATCATACTGCGCATCGGCGTTACCCTGCGCTGCCGCTTTTTTGTACCACTCCACCGCCTCCACACGATCCTTGGTCACACCCTCGCCAGCGTAGTAGAGATAGCCCAAATGCGCTTGCGCCTCGGCGTTGCCCGCCTCCGCCAGCGGTTTGAGCATGCGAAATGCCGCACCGTAGTCATGGCCGGCGATGGCCGACTTGGCGGCCGCCAGGGGATCCGGTGCCACCGGGGCTGCCATTGCGACCGCATTTTCTGCAGGTGCAGAAGCGACTGATACCGATCCAGTAGCTATGGCGCCGGCAGTGGCGGTGGGGGAACTCTCAGCCGCAGTGGGCGCGGTGGTTGGTGATGGTTCATTGCCGGCGACGGCCGCCGGCGCGGCGTTGGCAGGCGATGTCCGGGAGACCGTTGATTCGGGATTTGTGTTCGCTGGTGTGGTGGGCGGGGACTCCGCCATGGCCGCATGGTCTTCTTTTTTGCCGAAGAGACGCTTGAAAAACCCGCCGATGCCGCTGTTTTCCTTGGCGGGCTGACCCGTTTCCGCCATAGCGGGCTTGGCAGCGTCCGCCGCCACACTTGAACTGCTGACGATCTCAGGCGATACGGTCGTCGAAGCCGCTCCACTACCCGTTGCCTCCGGACTTGCAGTGCTGACCGTCGGTGCGGCCGCGGTGCCGCTGGAATCAGTGGCTCCAGAATTTGCAACAGGCGACGCAGCATTCGCATTGCTGGCGGTATTCACCGCAACGACCGGTTCGGTCGGTGGCGGTGCGGCTTCAGCGGCCGCGGGCGGTCTGGACGCGTTCGAATCAGGCGTAGGGGTATTCGCAGCAGGTGCCGAGACATCGGCGCTGGCCGTGCTGGAATCGACGGGCGGAGCATTCGCCGCCATGATGGGACTGCTCGCGTTCGTTGAAGTATTCTGATCAGTGGTCGTCGTCGCTTGAGAGACGGCAGGATTGGCCATCTGCTCAGCCACCTGTGCCGCCGCACTGGCATTTTTATCGTCAGTTTTGGCGGCGGCTTGAACCTTGCCTTCCCCCCCGCCGTTACGTTTGAAAAGTTTGCCAAAAAAACTAAACAACCCTCCTTCGCTCTTGTCCGCTGGCGCGGCGGCCGCCGCTACATTACCGGGCGCTTCCGTGGCAGCAGCGACAGCCGGCGCAGCCGTTGACGCGGCGGTCGCAGTAGCGCCCGCCGCTGCCATGGTTTCCGCTGCCACTGCCGGGACATTCTCTGTCGCCGGGGATGATGTCGACGCAACGGGCTGGGGGGGGGGCTGTGATTGCGAATCTGTGCTCCCGACCGGCGAGGATCTCGTGTTGTTCTGATCGTTGCCTGCAACGGAACCCTGGCGCGGGACATATTCAATCTTGGGTGGTGGAACCTTCGATTCGGTTTCCGCCAGGTTGATTGATTTTTCCAGATTCTCGACATTGGCCCTGGCCCCGGCATGGCCCTGATCCGCGGCGCGCCGCAGCCACCTCAAAGCCTCGCGATCATCCTGCGAGACTCCCTCGCCGAGCAGGTACATGTTGCCCAAGTTGTACTCGGCCTCGGCGTTGCCCTGCTCCGCCGCGCGCCGGTACCACACCGCCGCACTGGCCGAATCCATCGGCATGCCCTGGCCGGTTTGCTGCATGATGCCCAATTGTAACTGGGCGTCGGAATTGCCTTGCGCGGCAAGTTGTTGAAAGACGTCAGCCGCAGCAGGGTAGTCACCTGTGGACAGCGCCTGTTTCGCCTGTTCCATACTTGGCGTTGCCTTTGCGGCTGCGGCGGCACTGTTATTCTGCGAGGCCGCTTCAGCAGTTTGCGCGGAGACGGAAGTCGTTGACGCCGCGGCGGCGGGCTCCGCGGCCGGCGCGGGCGGTGCGGACTTCGTTCCAGCCGCGGCTGTTGCAGAATCCTCCAGGCCGGGGGCGGATTCGGATTTTCCAAAAAGACGCTTGAAAAAACCACTGACGCCGCCCGAAGTCTGCGCAGTAGCGGCGGGTGTGGTGGGGTTCGCCGTCGCGGCGACAGACTGGCTGGCGTCTGTTGATGCCGCGGTGTGATCTGCCGGCGGGGAGGCCGGCGTTTCAACCGTGGGCGGTATGCTGCCGGGCTCTGGCGCGGCGTGCGCTACCGCTGCATCTTCCGCGGACTTATTTGAAACAGGAGGTGCCGTGTGGTCCTGGCGATCACCAGAAGCTTGCGTCGACGTTTCCTGCTTCGCCGTCTCCGGTATTACTGCCGATGAACCGCTGGTGGCATCCGTGGCTGGCTTGGAGTCCGCCGTTTTTAAGTCGGCCGCATGTTCGGGGACCGCATCGCGCGCCGCTGGAAGGACTGCGGAACCGGTAAGCGACTCCAGACGCGCGTTGGCCTGGGCGTGCCCCTGCTCGGCGGCACGGCGCAACCAAGTCAGGGCCCAAGTCGCGTCCTGCGGCACGCCTGTTCCGGTACGGTACATCTCGCCCAGATGATATTGGGCCTCGGCATTGCCTTGGGTGGCGGCCTGGCTGTACCACGCGAAAGCCTGCTGCGGGTCGGGATTGACGCCCCGGCCTTCTTCGTACATCGCTGCCAGTTTCAGCTGGGCCTCAACGTTCCCGCTGTTGGCGAGGATCTGATACTCGTGCAAGGCGGTGGCGTAGTCTTCGTGCCGGTAGGCCACCTCGGCCGCGGTCATGTCCGCCAGCACCATCGCCGGCCATAACGTCAACATGCACCACAATACCCGCCCGCCTTGTCCGCGTGTCATGTCAGGTCCACACCCCGCCGATAAACAGCCCAGAGCGACATTCGCCCGCGTCCTGATAGCACTAAACAACCGATCAGGTCAAGCGGAAGACTTGGTCGTTCGGGGTGATTGATATTCTAACCTGCCGCTTCGCATTGCCGTCCGCACGCGTCTACAATGGAGACACTGATTACAAGCTGCCCGACCGTTCGAGGAATTATGCATGATCGAATCCACCACTCCGGCCGCTTCAACGGCGGTTGATCAAACCACCGTCCGCAAACTGGTCACCGCCGTGCAACGGCGCGCGCCCCTGGATGCCGTTGATCTGCTAGCCCGCGAAAGCGATGAAATGATTGCCGAGGTGTTGGGATATCTGCACCCGCCCCTGGCGCTGAAGATTCTAATGCGTTTCCCGGATGTGCGCCGCGCAGCCATTGTTCCGGAGGTTAATACTCAATTCGGGACTCAGCTGTCGCTGAATCAGAAATATCCCGAGGAAAGCGTGGGCCGGCTGATGGAACCGGCAGGAGCGGTTTTCGGCATGGGCGTGAGCGTGCGCAAGGCCATCGAGAAGATCCGCGAAGTGGCCAAGGAATCACTGCTGACCTATGCCTATGTCATTGATGATGAGCGACGGTTGCAAGGCGTCATTGTCATGCGCGACCTGCTGCTGGCTGAGGAAGATACGTTGCTCATTGACATCATGGTGGAAAATCCATTTTTCTTTCATCCGGAGACCACGATTAGCGAGGCCATGCGCGCGGTGGTGCACCGGCATTACCCGGTCTATCCGGTGTGTGATGCCAACAGGTGTTTGCTGGGCCTGGTGCAGGGCTACATGCTGTTCGAGGAGCAGGCCTTCGAGATGAGTGCCCAGGCCGGTCGTATGGTCGGCGTCGATAAAGAAGAACATCTCTCCACCGCCTGGCCTATATCGCTCAAGTTCCGCCAGCCGTGGTTGCAAATTAATTTGTTAACCGCGTTCATCGCCGCGGCGGTCGTTGGCCAGTTCGAAGACACTATTTCGCAGGTGGTGGTCCTGGCGGTATTTCTGCCGGTGCTCGCGGGGCAGTCCGGCAACACCGGCTGCCAGGCTCTGGCGATCACCTTGCGTGGCCTGACATTGGGTGAGTTCGAGAACATCCTGCAACGTCAAATTATAGTGAAAGAGGCGCTGCTTGGATTATTGAACGGTCTGTTGGTCGGCGTGGTGGCCGCGGCGGCAATGTATTTCTACGCCAACCACAGCCACGCACAAAGCCCGCTTATGCTGGCGCTGGTGGTGCTGCTGGCAATGATCGGCGCCTGCGTCGCCGCCTGCGTCACCGGGGTGCTGATTCCGTTGACGTTGAAACGTCTCGGTGCCGATCCGGTGACCTCCTCCAGTATTTTTCTTACCACTGCGACTGACGTCACCAGCATGGGCCTGTTTCTGTGGCTGGCCAAGTCATTGGTTCTCTAAATTCCCAAAACGCACCATGTCTGGATCGCCGCTGTTTCGCATCGGTTTCTGGCGGGAGGTGCTCGTCGATTTTTTGCATCACAAGGGTCTGTTGCTCGCCGGCGCCATCGCCTATAACACCCTGCTGTCTCTGGTGCCGCTGGTGGCCGTGCTGCTTGTGGTGGCCTCGCGTTTTTTCGATCGCGGACTGTTGACGTCAATCATCACCACCGAACTTGAATTCATCCTGCCCGGACAGTCTGGAACCTTCGCCAGCGATTTCAACCGCGTGATCGAAGATCGTTATCTGGTTGGCGGGATCGGTACCGTGGCGGTGATTTTCTTCAGTTCGATGACTTTCCGCACGCTTGAGGATGCGCTCGCCATCATCTTTGCGCGCACTCCGGGGCACCGGCGCGCGTGGGTTTCGGCATTCCTGCCTTTTGTCTTCATCTTCATCCTGACCGCCGGTCTGCTAGCGATTACCGGCCTGTCTGTCACGCTAATGTCTTACTCAGCACACAGCACATCGGCCCTGGCCGAGCATCTCGCCTCGGCCCAGGCCAATGCCCTGCTACTCTACTTGGGTGGATTATTGGGACTGGCGACCACCATGGCGGCTATCTACTGGCTCATGCCGGCCGTGCCGGTGCGGGCGCACCGGGCCCTGGTTGGTGGAATAATCGCCACTGCATTGTGGGAGGCCACGCGCCGCATGCTGGTGTACTATTTCAGCAATATTTCCATGGTGAATTCGCTGTACGGTTCGGCTGCGGCCATCATCATCATTCTGTTGTGCATGGAGATCGGCGCCATCATTCTGCTGTTGGGCGCCCAGACCATCGCCAACCTTGAACGCCATGATCGCGGTTCAATAGTGTTTTCAGGGAGCGGATGATGCTTAATCTGCTGCTGTTGTGTGTCCCAATCGCATTTTATCTCCAGCACACTCATGCCGATCCGGCCTGGATATTCGCCACCTCGGCCGCAGCCATCCTGCCACTGGCCGGATGGCTGGGCAGGGCCACTGAACATCTCGCCGAGGATCTGGGCGAGGGGCTGGGCGGCCTCCTGAACGCCACCTTCGGCAACGCCGCCGAACTCATCATCGCTGTCATCGCGCTCAAGGCCGGCCTGCACGATGTGGTCAAGGCCTCCATTACCGGCTCCATCATCGGAAATATTCTTCTGGTATTGGGCCTGAGCATGCTATGTGGGGGAATGCGCCACACACGTCAAGTGTTCAATCGTGGCGCCGCAGCCATGGGGGCTTCTTTGCTTACACTGAGTGCCATCGGTCTCATCGTTCCGGCGCTGTTCCACTACTTGGCTGCCGGGAGCGCGGCGGCACATGAGGCGGGATTAAGCCTTGAAATAGCCCTGATATTGTTCGTCACCTATCTGCTGAGCCTTCTCTTCACGCTGAAAACCCACCGTCATCTGTATGTCGGGGAGGCCAGCCTCGAACACGATCAGGCCCTGGGCGTGGCGGGCTGGAGCCGCGGACAATCCTTGGCCGTTTTGATCGTGGCCACCGTTTTTGTCGCCCTGATGGCGGAATTGCTGGTGGGGGCCGTGGAACCGGCGGCCAAGACGTTGGGCATGACCGAGGTTTTTGTCGGCGTCATTCTGGTCGCCATCATCGGCAACGCCGCCGAACACAGTACGGCGGTGCTAATGGCGCTGAAAAACAAGATGGACCTCGCCTTTGGTATCGCCATCGGTTCCAGCCTTCAGATCGCCTTGTTCGTCGCCCCCTTGCTGGTATTCATTAGTTATACCCTCGGGCCCTCTCCGCTAAGCCTCGTGTTCACACCCTTTGAGGTCTTCGCCGCCGTGCTCGCAGTGGTGGCAGTCAACGTCATCATCCTCGACGGAGAAAGCAACTGGATGGAAGGCGTACAATTACTGGCTGTTTACCTCATCGTCGCACTGGCATTTTATTTTCTGCCCTGACTTCCCGGTCGACATTTCATCGCCATACGGGATTTGAACAAATTCACATTTTTCTCCGAACTGCGCAATTTTTCCGCGGGCATTTTTACCAAGCCGGTCACAAAATGGACAATCCTTTCTAACTTTTGCCGTATTGTCTGCCATAGTTTTCATTGGCGGGTTTTTGACAGCGTTGCAGTATGCTGAGCATGGCCCGCTGCCCGTTGTTTCGACGGGCACCAAAACCAGATTAAGGCGGTACCAACGAGAGTTGTCATATGAACGTGATCAACACGGGCAACCGTGAGGGTGCGCGTCGTGAATCCCATCGGGATTCCCCCGTTGGTCAAACGCCTGCCCAAACGTCAGCACAGAAACATCATGGGTTGCTTGAAGCCGTTCGCGCGCAGTGTGCCAATCATGTGCAGTCGTCGCTCAGAACCCTGTTCGACAAGGCTGATGACCTGCTTTTTGATCTGGCGCGGAGATCAGAAGATTATCATGTAAAACGCGAGTATTTCGAGGCGATGCAGGCGATTCACCGGCAGCGCGGGCAAATGGAGGACCACTGCAAAAGTGAATTTCTCTCCGCCTTTGATCAATGCCGCCTGCACCCGTCGCCGGCAGCCGTTTCACCCACCCAGGTGAAGTCTGATTCGATCGATGACGACATCACCAGAGGGCAATTGGCCATCGCCTTTCTGATTGAAAACGCGGAGCGGGGCGCCCGGGAAGAACTTCATGCCCTGAATCAGCGGGTGGGCATATTGCTTGGAAGGCCCGGACTTCCAGCCAGGGACAATCCTGCCGGACCCGCAACTGTTGGCGTTACCGTCAAAACCGTAATGTCCCAAGTTTGTGCGAGCGGCTTTATCCGTCTGCTGTTATTCGCCCTCTTTGATCGCCACGTGATGGGGCGCCTGCAGACGCTCTACCGTATCTTGAATGAATTTCTCATTGACCATCAGATCCTGCCGGAAATCCCGATGCCGGTTCAAAAGCCGGAGGCCGCTGCAAACGCTGCGGCGGGTGATTTACCCTCAGCCGTTTTCGATCTCTCTGTGATTGCGGCTGGAAGTTCTCGTATCGAATCGTCCTGGCTGTTGACGGGAGCAAGCACGCCACTTCCACCCGCCGCCGTCAACACGAAGTTGGTGGAAGCGCTGACATCACTTCAGCGCGGCGTGTACCCGACTCCTGAGGCGAAGGTAGGACGCGTTGCCTTCAACGTGGTGCGCGATATAAAAATCCGGGGCTTCCTGCCCCGAATGGATCAGGCCGATGACGCAAAGTTCGATCTGGTGGCCATGTTGTTTGATTATTTCTTGAACGATGAACAATTGCCGGTCGCCCTGCGCGAACGTATCGCTTGTTTGCAAATTCCTTTTTTGAAAACTGCCTTCATCGACAGCAATTTTTTCATCCTCAAAACCCATCCGGCGCGCCAGTTGCTTAATACGATCACCCGGGCAGGCCTAGAAAGCATGGGGACTCCCGCGTTGCTGGAGGCCCTGTTGGGTTTGATCGATCGCACCGTGCAGCGGGTTCGGGATGAGTTCGCGGAAGACATCGCCCTCTTTGCCACTTTACGGATGCAGTTGGAGCAAGACATTGCCGCGGTCCGGCGTGAAAGCTCTGCGGCCGGCCCATGCACAATCCATGCGCCACCGGACCAGCCCCGGCATGAGGACGCCAAGCGAAAAATTCGCGCTTTGATAGACAGCCGCCTGGATCACCCATCACAGTCCACACCGGCCATTCATGAGTCCGTACGCAGCTTTATCCTGACCCACTGGCAACACCTGCTGATCCAGCATTTTCTCCTGGGGGGGGAAAATGGCGCTTTGTTGAACGATGCCATTCATACAATGGATGATCTGATCTGGAGTACGGCACTCAAACACGATGCCACTGAACGCGCGCGGCTGCGACAGTTGCAGCCCGATTTGATCCGGCGCTTGGAAACAGGCATGGGGGAGATCGCCCTGCCGCCCTTCGCGCGCAGTAGATTTCTGGAAAAGCTGGCCAAGTGCCATGCCAAGGCCGTGGGTCTCGAGGCCGGTGAAAATAGGAGTTCAGGAACGATCAGCGAAGACGTCTCATTGGCGATTGCCGCGGCCATGCTTGAAGATTCCCCCCAGTCAGCCGGTAAAAAACCAGACCCGGAGGAGATCACCACCCCTAGGGAGGTTTATCTCAAAACTGTAAGGGCTGTCGTGTCCGCCGATGCCGCCGTTTTCGGCGCGGTGGAATCCGATCCTAAAGACAGACGCGTATAATAGGGTGGCTGCTGTAACCGGCGGTCCGTGTCCGGCATCTAGGTGGTGGGTGGGTTATTCACAACCCCGAATTAAGTTCTCTTTGGATGAACTCGCCGGGCGGTCACCGGGTCACATTACGGTCACTTCCGGATGATATTTGTTTAAAGAGGGTTAGGCTCTGAGTTGTTGGCGGTGGTATAAGCCAGCCGCCCGCAACAAGAGCAAATATAGTACTGCTTAAGCATCAACCAACATTAACCGTCAAAGGAGAGCAATCCATGATTACCACGAAAAAACTGACCGGCGCCGTTCTGGCTACTGCGGCTGCAATGTTATTTGCGGCTGCGCCCATCACCAGCGTGTCAGCGGCGGATAGCGGCGTGCATTGTATGGGTGTCAACGCCTGCAAGGGACAGGGTGCCTGCAAGTCAGCGAGCAACGCCTGCAAAGGCCAGAACGCTTGCAAGGGCAAGGGCATGACCATGATGGGTAGCGAGAAGGAATGCACCGATAAAGGCGGCAGTGTCGCCAAATAGGTTCCTGAGTACTTCTCCAAGTACAGAGGGGCGGGGTGTATCCACCGCCCCTTTTTTATTCCATTGATTAATTATAGTAATTTCATGGCGTTACATTCTGCTCTGGACTATTTGCTTGACCTACTTGACAGTTCATAATACAAAGCATATGCTGCATCGCAATATGTTGCAGTGCACCATTAACCTGACACGAATAGCAAATGGAGTCATTACACATGAAAAACCCCGTCATTAGTTACCTGGCCGAGACCGTTGACCTTTATGGCAGTGCAGTCGAACTCAGTTTGCGGGCGAGCAAGATATTACAGAATGCGGGCGAACGCGCCCTCCGCGAGCAACTCGCCCTGATGCAATCAAGCCTGACTCACTTTGAGCCTGCATCTCAAGCCGAATCTCAGGACATGTTTGCGGCGCAAACCTCTATGATCAAGGGCATCCGCGAACAATGGACGGCGACCACCCAGAATCTGCTCAAAATTCAGCAGGAGACGGGTGCTGAGATCAAGGCGTTGTTCAACGAAGGCACCGCGAAGTTCTCTCCTGAAGCCGTCGGCAAGCGATTTGCCCAGGCCGCCTAGCCGCTCAATGGGTTGTCCTGGTTGTCCTGCCGGATGCGGATGCATCCGGCAGGGTGCAGCCTAGCCTCCGGGTCGGCGCAAGGCTGCGCCGAATACCAGAATAGTCTTGCCCTGTACGCTGATCAGGTGGCGAGCCTCCATTTCCTTCAACACCCGCCCGACCATCTCGCGGGAACATCCGACGATGCGCCCCAGTTCCTGTCGCGTTATACGCACCTGCATGCCTTGCGGGTGAACTATGGCATCGGGCTCATGACAGAGATCGATCAGCGTGCGGGCGATCCGCCCCGAGACATCCATGAACACCAGATTGCTCAATTTGAGGTTCGCGGAGCGCAGCCGGTTTGCCAGCTGCCCGCTCATCGCGATCAACAAATCCACAAAAATATCCGGCAATGCGCGCAAACGGCTGTAGCTAATCTGGGCCACCTCGCAGCGGCTGCGCGCACGCACCACCGCCGTACGACCCAATTCCTGATTGAACAATCCGATTTCACCAAAGAATTCGCCGGGGTAAAGATAGGCCAGCACGAATTCATGGCCCTGCTCGTCTTCAATGAGCACGGTGACGGATCCGCTCAAAAGGTAAAACAAATCGCCGCCGGGCCCGCCCTGGCGAATGATCGTGGATTTGGCAGGAAATGTATGCCGGTGACAATGCTCCAGTAAACGCTGCAGCAGCTGGTTATTGACGGCGTTTTTTTCCATGGTCATCTTGATCCTTGGCGTCAAAGAGACAATCGCCGCAGTATATTCTCTACTCGAACAAGGCACGCGTCCATATGGGCGCGGCCGGTCGCGCCGGCCTTCTGAATTTTTGGATCACGTTGGCGTTGCCGGCTCCGTTTTACCGGTCACCGGGATGTCGATGCCCTGCGCTGCCATGGTGCGCAGGATGGCCTTTCTTACTTCGCTCCCGACACGGCCTTTATCGTTGATATCCGCCAGTTGGAAACCCAGCAGCAGTTCCACGCCATGATCGCTGAAGTTGTTCACCATCACTGTCGGTTCCGGGTAGCGAGATACGCGGGGATGCCGCTTGGCGCAGTCGAGCAACAACAATTCCACCGTGTCGATATCCGTGCGGTAGCTCACCGTCAGGCGGATTTCGACTCGGCTGGCGCGGCTGTGGTGCGTCCAGTTGACCACGGCGCTTTGCAGCAAATCAGCATTGGGAATGATTACGGAGGCCTGCTGGCCGGTTTCGATCTCAGTGGAACGCATCCGAATGCGACGGATGACGCCTTCGTGCTCCTTGACGGCGACGGTGTCACCAACCTTCACCGGCCTTTCGAGGATCAGGATGATGCCGGAGATGAAATTATTGACGATGTTCTGCAAGCCAAAGCCGATGCCGACCGATAACGCACCGGCCACCACGGCCAGGCCGGTCAAGTTGATGCCCAACGTTGAGACAGCTGCGAGCAACGCCACGCCCACGCCAAGGTAACCCAGACTGGAGGTGATCGCCGCGCGTACGCCGATATCCAGTCCCGTGTTTGGAAGCAGGCGGAACTCCAGGAAACGCTGCACTGTTCGCGTGACCATCAGAAGCACGGCAAAAACGAGGATCGCCAGCAGTATGTCCGCCAGCGAAAAATGGTAGGAACCCACGGTGACGCCCCTGAAGGTGCCGAGCAGCCACTCAAAGAGGTCGGCGGGAGGAATGCCCCAGAGAATCAACCCGGCCAGCACCCCGATGAGCGCCAACAACAGGTCGATGCCGGCCAGTCTCCAGACGTTCATCAACCGGCTGGTCCGCTCATTCCGAGTCAAAACATGACTGGCGGCGTGCATGACGCCCTCCGGGGACGCGGCCAGATGTGCGGAAAACTCCCGCAGCAACGCGCGCAACACCATCATGCTTCCGACCATCAGCAGCGTGTAGAGGGTGTTATGTAAAAGATAATCTGCCAGTGCCGCATAACCCAGCACATTGGCAAACAAGGCGATGACAGCAATGATCCCTAGCAACGCGCGCAAATATGTTGACAGCGCCGAGGTCGGCGGCGGGCGGGCGCCTTCCTTGAACCTTTCCGGCACGGATTGCGCCGTCTGCAAAAGTTTCGCCGGCAGCGACGAAAGTAAGACTAGGGCAAGAAACAAATTCAGGATGAATGAGTGCAATGAGAGGAATTCGCCCGGTTCGTTGATTTGATCGAAGAACGTGACCACCGCCATGTTTATTGCAAATAACAGCGCCAGCGCATTGAGACGCCAGCCGATCTTGGCCGAAGCCTGCTCGCTGATGGGCGACACCCGCCAGTTTGGCACATCCGGAGAGAACGCAGCCTGCACCAGCGCCGAGGCTATGAGATAGAACACAATGGCGGTGAGCAGCCCCCATGGCTGGGGCACATCGACGAACCGGTCCACGACCAGCCACCATGACGCCGAAAACGGCAAAACGACCGATACCACCGGGATCAGTCCGCCACCGATGCCTTCGGCAGCGGCGGCAATCCAACGCCGCCCATAGCCGGGATGCGCGATGGTTGGATCGCGTCCATAGCGCCGCAGGATACGTCGCCGCAACGTGCGCCCCAGCATGACGGCGATTATGATCCCCGGGATGACCAGCGGCAGTACGATAAGGTTGTTTTTGCCCTCTTTGATCACATCGCGTCGATGCAATTGCCTCGCGAAGGACGCCACCTGTGAACCGGCATTAAGCCAGGTATCCAATTCATAAGGTGGCGGCAATCGCACCTGAAGATCACTGGTCCGGCGCTCGAATTGCCGCGCGGAGATGTGGCGCAGCACGCTTTCACTGCGGGTGATGACGAGATCGCACTGTTTGATCTGGCCCTCCAGATCGGCGAGCGCCCGATTTAACTGGATTCGGCGCGATTTGATCTCCGGTGTTTCGTCAGGCACGCCGCCCCCCGGTGCTGGCCCCAGAGCCTCGAGCTGGTCCCGCAGTTCCCCCACGCCGCGGGTGATTTCACGCCGGCGATTTTCGGTCTGGGTGCGCACCTCGCCGATTTGCGCCCGTAGTTTTTCAGCAATTGCCGGCGTCAGTGGCTGATCGACATGTGTCTCAACCTCTCGCAGGACGCGGTCCCACTCCACCGCCTGTTGCGGAAATTTTTGTTCCTGCGGTTGGGCATGGTCCATGCCCACTGCGAGAATGAAAACAGAGCAAATCACGAGAAAGCGAGCCCGGCGCATGAGGAAATTATAGGCTGGCGGCCTCCACATAACCTAGGAGGGTAGTTTCAAACAAAAATCCTGCTACACTGCCGCTCCCTTTGCGCCCACGCAACCTCATCGAGACACATGGCTTACGGCCCCGAACAGCGCGGCACCTTGGTCATTGAGGACGGCGTTGTACAGCGGCAGGATGCCTACTCCGGACTTCAGCACGTCGTGCGTTTGCAGGCCCCGCAAATCGCCGCGCACGCTCGGCCGGGTTGCTTTGTCCATCTGCAATGCGATCCCGCGCTGCCCATGCGCAGGCCTATGTCGTTGATGAGGGTGAATGCCTTCGAAGGTTGGATCGATATCCTTTACAAGCGGCACGGTCTCGGCACCGAGCGGCTGGCGGGTCGCAAACCCGGAGAATACGTGAGCATGATCGGCCCCATCGGCGTGCCATTCAAACTCAAGGAGTACCGCGCCAAACCACTGCTGATCGGCGGCGGTGTCGGCATCCCGCCGATGCTATTTCTGGCCGAGCACATGCGGCAGCAAGGCGCGCCAGTACCACTGGTGCTCATGGGTTCGGAAGTGCCATTTCCGTTTACGCTGCGGCCCTCGACAATTCTGGTTCCGGGGATGCCGGGGGACGTCATTGCCGCCATGCCGCTGCTGGAAGACTGGCGTATCCCCTGCCGTCTGGCAAGTCGCCAGGGTTTTGCGGGCAGCTTTGACGGCACGGTGACCGAACTCGCGCGTCGCTGGTTGAAGGCGCTGCCGGCCTCCGAAAGGAATGAGGTGGAAATCTTTTCCTGCGGGCCAACGTCCATGTTGAAGGCGGTGAAAAAACTCTCGGCGCAATATGAATTGCCCTGCCAGCTTTCGCTGGAGGAATATATGGCCTGCGCCGTCGGTGGCTGCGCCGGTTGCACGGTGCTTGTACAAACCGATGAGGGCCCGGCGATGAAACGTGTTTGTGTCGACGGTCCGGTGTTCGACGCGAAATCCGTCATCTTTCAATAGCCGCAATGCGACCGCGGAAATTCACGGTGTCTAAATACCGTCATCGATGGTTGCCGCGGCGGCGTGTCGCGCGCTGATCTCCTCGCATTTTTGCTGCCACCGCTCACGTGCGCGCTCATAGTAAATCCACACACAGTTGATGCAGCCGCGCCCGCAGCATTCCCCCGCCAGCGGCTCTTCGGGCTTCGGTGGCAATTCCAAATGTGCTTCGATGATGGCGGTGGTCATATCAGAGGATCGTTAAAAACACCGCTTCAAAACCGCCATACTTGAAAGCGGTGTCTAACCGAAGTTGATCTTGGCTTCGAGGTTGGTCCTTGAATCGGCGTTATTCAGCGCCTCTTCCAGCGTGATGCGTTCCTCCTTGTAGAGATTGTAGAGCGCCGTATCGAAGGTCTGCATGCCCTTGGCGCCGCTGCCGTCCATCGCCGCCTTGATCTCGCTGATCTGGCCCTTGAGGATGAGATCGGCGACGTGCGGTGTGTTGATCATGATTTCGATGGCCGCCACCCGCCGTCCGTCCACGCCCTGCACCAGTCGCTGCGAGATCACCGAGCGCACGTTGAGGGCGAGGTCCAGAAACAACTGCTTGTGCAAATCCTGCGGGAACAGGTTGATGACGCGTTCCATGGCCTGATTGGCGTTGTTGGCGTGCAGGGTGGAAAGCGCAAGGTGGCCGGTATTGCACAGCTCCAGCGCTGCCTCCATGGTTTCGCGGTCACGAATTTCGCCGATCAGGATCACATCCGGCGCCTCGCGCAACGACGCCTTGAGCGCGTTGTGATACGACAGCGTATCGACGCCCACCTCGCGTTGATTGACGACGGATTTCTGGTTCGGATGGGAGAATTCCACCGGGTCCTCAATGGTCAGAATATGGCCGGCCATGTTGCGGTTGCGGTGATCGATCATGGCGGCGAGCGTGGTGGATTTCCCCGAACCGGTGGCCCCCACCATGAGGATCAGACCGCGCTTGTGCATCACGAGCGTCTTCAAAATCTCCGGCAGGCCCAGTTCATCGATGGTCGGGATCTTGCTTGGAACCAGGCGGATGACAATGGAGACCTCGCCGCGCTGGCGGAAGACATTGACGCGGAAGCGTGCTGACTTGTCTGGGAGCGAAATGGCGAAATCCGATTCCATCTTTTCCTCGAACCCCTTCATCTGGCGTTCGGTCATGATGGCGTAGGCAGCGGCCTTGACCAGTTCGCCACTCAAAACGGTCTTGCCCACGGAATTGATCTGGCCTTCAATTTTGATCTTGACCGGCGCTCCGGCGCTGAAAAAAAGATCGGAACCCTTTTTTTCGACCAGCAGCTTCAGATACGGCATGATGTCCATGCGTGCGTCCCTACGTTGTTGAGTGGATGTCGGCGCAACGGCTACCGCATCAAGCCCTTCTTTTCCTCTTCCGCCAGCGTCAGGTGTTTGACGTCATCGCGCAGGTCCTTGCCCTTCGCCGCCTTGCCCTCCAGCTTGATGCGCAGGCGCAATTCGTTCATGGAATCGGCGTTGCGCAGGGCGTCTTCAAAGGTGATCAGATCCGCCTCGTAGAGATCGAACAACGCCTGGTCGAAGGTCTTCATGCCGAGCTCATTGGACTTGGCCATGATCTCCTTGATCATGTGGATCTCGCCCTTCAGGATCAAATCGGCGATCAACGGTGAATTCAACAGCACTTCGATGGCGGCCACGCGGCCCTTGCCGTCCACTTTCTTCAGCAGGCGCTGCGAGATCACCGCCTTCAGGTTCAACGACAGGTCCATGAACAACTGCTGGTGGCGCTCTTGCGGGAAAAAGTTGATGATGCGATCAAGCGCCTGGTTGGCGCTGTTGGCGTGCAGGGTGGCCATGGCCAGGTGCCCCGTTTCGGCGAAGGCGATGCCGAATTCCATCGTCTTGCGATCGCGGATTTCGCCGAGCAGGATGACATCCGGCGCCTGCCGCAGGGTGTTTTTGAGCGCGATCTCCCAGTCGTCGGTATCCACGCCCACTTCGCGTTGCATGATGATGCAATTCTTGTGCGGGTGGACATATTCGATGGGGTCTTCAATGGTAATGATGTGACCGAAGGAGTTTTCATTGCGGTGATTGATCATCGCCGCCAGCGAGGTGGATTTGCCCGAACCGGTGCCACCCACCATGATGACGAGCCCGCGTTTGGTCAGGCAAGCCTCCTTCATCACCGCGGGCAGACCCAAACCGTCCAATGTCGGCACCTTGGTTTCGATGGTGCGCAGCACCAGACCGGTGTAGCCTTGCTGCACGAAGGCATTGCAGCGGAAGCGGCCAATGCCGGCCGGCGCGATGGCGAAATTGCATTCCTTGGTGGCCTCGAACTCCTTCAACTGACGGTCATTCATGATGGCGTAGGCCAGTGACTTGGTGTTCTCGGGCGTCAATTTGGTCTTGGACACCGGCGCCACCTTGCCGTCCACCTTGATGGCGGGCGGGAATTCAACCGTGATGAACAGATCAGAGCCCTTTTTGTCCACCATCAACTTGAGCAAATCACGCATGTATTTTATGGCTTGTTCGCGTTCCATTTTTCAACCCCCTCCAGCCGGCAATCCGGTTTCTATGCGTAGCCTGGAATTATTTAAAGGAATCCTTGTTGGCGGCCTTGGATTGGGCCTCTTGGCGACTGATCAGGTTCTTGCTTACCAACTCCTGCAGATTCTGATCCAGCGTCTGCATGCCGAAAGATTGACCGGTCTGGATTGCCGAGTACATCTGCGCGATCTTGTTTTCGCGGATCAGGTTGCGGATGGCGGGCGTGCCAATCATGATCTCGTGTGCGGCCACACGACCGCCACCCGTCTTCTTGCAGAGGGTTTGCGAAATTACCGCCCGCAAAGACTCCGACAACATGGCGCGCACCATGTCCTTTTCCGCCGCCGGGAAAACGTCGACGATGCGGTCGATGGTCTTGGCGGCGGAGCTCGTGTGCAATGTGCCGAACACCAGATGGCCGGTCTCGGCGGCGGAGAGCGCCAGACGGATGGTTTCCAAATCGCGCATTTCTCCGACCAGGATTGAATCGGGGTCCTCGCGCAGCGCCGAGCGCAGGGCTTCGTTGAATCCGAGCGTGTCACGGTGGACTTCGCGTTGATTGATGAGGCATTTTTTGCTGGTGTGGACGAATTCAATCGGGTCTTCGATGGTCAGTATGTGACCGTATTCGTTTTCGTTGATGTGATTGACCATCGCCGCCAGTGTGGTGGACTTGCCCGAGCCCGTGGGGCCGGTCACCAGCACCACGCCACGGGGATATTCGGAGATTTCCTTGAAGATCTTGGGGCATTTCAACTCCTCCAGCGTCTTGATGATGGAGGGGATGGTGCGGAACACGGCAAAGGAGCCCCGGTTCTGGTTGGCGGCATTGACGCGGAAACGCGCCAGGTTGGGGATTTCAAACGAGAAATCGCATTCGAGGAATTCCTCATAGTCCTTGCGTTGCTTGTCGTTCATGATGTCGTAAACGAGGTCATGCACCTCGCGGTGGTCCATCGGCGGCACATTGATCCGGCGCACGTCGCCATCGACGCGGATCATCGGCGGCAGACCCGCCGACAGGTGCAAATCCGAGGCGCCGTTCTTGACGCTGAACGCCAGTAATTCACCGATATCCATCTGTAATCTCCTGGTTTAGCGTAATATTCTCATCTTTTCCGGGTCGGCAGCGTTGCGCCAGGCCGCTCCCTTTGCTCAAGTATATCGCCAGCATTGGAAATATGAACCCTTTTACCGCGTCTTTTCAAGCGGTACTGCAACAAATCGATCAAGCCGTCCGCGCGGCCGGCCGGCCGGCCGGATCGGTGCGGTTGCTGGCCGTCAGCAAGACCCAACCGGTGGAACGGATCCAACAGCTGGCGGAGTTGGGACAGCGCGATTTTGGGGAAAATTATGTGCAGGAGGCACTTCCCAAGATCAAAATGCTGCTCGACCTTGACCTGATCTGGCATTACATCGGCCGGATACAATCCAACAAGACCGCCGAGATCGCCCGGGTCTTTGATTGGGTGCACACCGTCGACCGCGACAAGACCGCCCACCGGCTGCACGAACAGCGGCCGACCGGGCGCATGCCGCTCAACGTCTGTGTGCAGGTCAACATCAGCGGCGAGACCAGCAAGTCCGGCGCGCCGCCGGATGCTGTTGAATCATTGCTGGGAACCGTCTCCCACTTGTCCAACCTGCGCCTGCGCGGGCTCATGGCACTACCCGCCCCGGAAACCGACACGCAGCGGCAACGTGTTGCCTGCGGTGTGCTGGCGAAAATTTACACCCGTTATCAGGATCACTATGGTCTGGACACGCTTTCCATGGGCACCTCCGCCGATATGCAGGCCGCCATACTGGAAGGCGCCACCTGCGTGCGCATAGGCACCGCACTCTTTGGCCCGCGCCGGCGGTAAGTCTGGCATTGTTATATACAGAATCCTGCGGGCCTGAGAAAATCCACGGCTTATGACCATCGCACCACCCCTCCTGGCATTCATCGGCGCCGGCAATATGGGCCGTTGCCTGATCGGCGGCCTGCTTGCCAATGGCTACCCGGCAACACGGATCCGCGCTGCCGATGCCGATGCGACGCAATTGGCCGCACTCAATCAAAGTTTTCCGGTCGCCACCACCACTGACAATGTCCAAGCCGCGAGCGGGGCGGACATCGTGGTGCTGGCTGTCAAACCACAACAAATGCGGGCGGTCGCCACCGCATTGGCGCCCGTGTTGGCCGCGCGTCCATCATTGGTGGTTTCCATTGCCGCCGGCATCGCCACGCGTGACCTCGCGCGCTGGCTGGGAACGTCATCCATTGTCCGTGCCATGCCTAACACGCCGGCGCTGATGCGCAGCGGCATCAGCGGCCTGTATGCCGCCCCAGGTGTCGGTGCTGCCCAGCGCGCGCAGGCGGAGAACATTCTGCGCGCGGTTGGGCTCGTGGTCTGGGTGGCCGATGAGGATTTGATCGACGCGATCACTGCCGTTTCCGGCGGCGGCCCGGCGTATTTCTTTTTAATCATGGAACTGATGCAGTCCGTGGCGCAGAAGCTTGGCCTGACCGCAGATCAGGCACGCACATTGGTGATCCAGACTGCGTCGGGTGCCGCGCGCATGGCGCGGGAAGGCGGCGCTGACGTCACCGTCCTCAGGGGGCGGGTTACATCCGCAGGCGGGACCACCGAGCGTGCCCTGCGTGTCATGCAGGAGGCCGGACTGGCGGAGATCTTTGATCGCGCGCTCACCGCTGCCAAGGCACGGAGCGCCGAGATGGCACGGCAATACGGGGAGGAGTAATGGCTGGCAATTATCTGGTCACGGCGCTGAGTTATGTCATTCAGACCCTGATGAGTCTGTACATCGGCGCGGTCATGGTGAGGTTTCTGCTGCATGTCGTCGGCGCCGACTGTTTCTATTACAACCCGCTGGCACGCGCGCTGGTCTCGTTCACCAATCCGGGATTGCGTCCGCTGCGGCGCATGGTGCCGGGCTACAAGGGCATAGATTGGGCGGCGGTGTTGTTGATGCTGGGTTTGCAGGCCATCGAAAGCCTGATCATCAGCGCCTTGTACGGGGTGATACCCTCGCCGTTGCCCCTGGCGTTGATTACCGCGGCGGAATTGTTTCGCATTTCGGTGTACGTGTTCATGACGGCCGTGTTGCTGCAGTGGGCCTTCAGCTGGCTCATGCCGCAGCAATACAATCCAGTGGCGGAGCTTGCTGAATTGCTGGCCGAGCCGATTTTAAAGCCCGCGCGGCGGTTGCTGCCCGCAATGGGCGGGTTCGACCTTTCCCCGATGCTGGCGTTTATTTTTCTGAATCTCACCCTGATCCTGCTCGTTAACCCGCTGTTCGACCTGGCCCGACAGATAGGCTGAGGAAGGTCATGCGCGAAGGGCGCGCGGCGGCGCTTATTTTGAACGTGCATGTCCAGCCCCGCGCCGGCAACACTGCATACGCAGGCCACTACGGTGAACGCATTAAGATCCGGCTGCAGGCGCCACCCGTGTCCGGTGCCGCCAATCGGGCCTTGATCCAATGGCTGGCGTCGGAATTCGACGTGCCCGCCTCGGCCATCCAACTTCTCAGCGGCAAAACGGGACGTGACAAGCGCTTGGCCGTCGTTCATCCCCGGCGATTCCCCCCATGGTTTTGCGATCCCCGCGACTGAGGCAAAAGAATTCTTTTGCTTTTGTGCGGAGCAACATCAAGGACGATGCGAAATCTTTTCCATGTGCATCGGTCTGCTATAGTTAACGGAACGGCGCGTCATGGAGGGAATATGCGTGCATTGATACGCAACTGGTGTGGTGTCAATTTGCTGGCCTTGCTGCTGGCTTTGCCCGGCGGTGCGACGGCCGAACAGTCCATGACCTTTGGCAATTACACCGTGCACTACAATGCCTTCGCCAGCGATTTGTTGCAGGCCGAAGTCGCCAAGCGTTACGGCATCAGCCGCAGCAAAGGCAAGGGCGTGCTCAACATCTCCGTGCTCAAAAAGACCGACACGGGCACGGTGCCGGTGAAGGCGGCCGTCAGTGCCACGGCGGCCAACCTGAGTGCCCAGCTGCGCACCATTAATTTGCGAGAAATCACGGAAAGGGATTCCGTGTATTACATCGGTGAGTTTGCGGTGAACAACGAGGAAACGCTCAAGTTCACACTGCAGGTAACGCCGGAGGGCGGCAAGGAGCCCTATACCGCCACCTTCGACCAGCAGTTTTTTACAGAGTAGCCTTGTCTCAAATTTTTAGGTCGTAGTCCATCGTCAGCGGGGCGTGATCGGAGAAGCGTTCGTCCTTGTAGATCAACGCGCCTTCAATGGCCTGACGCAGATCGGGCGTGACAATCTGGTAGTCAATGCGCCAGCCCACGTTCTTGGCCCAAGCCTGCCCGCGATTTGACCACCATGTATATTGCTCCTCTTTCTGATTGACCACGCGGAAGGCGTCGACATATCCCTCCTCGTCGAACACCTGGGTCAGCCAGGCGCGTTCTTCCGGCAGAAAACCGGAATTTCTCTGGTTACCGCGCCAGTTTTTTAGATCGATGTTGTGATGGGCGATATTCCAGTCGCCACAAAGGATGTAACTGCGCCCGTTGCGGCGCATCTTTTTCAGCACCGGCAGGAAGTGATCCATGAATGCAAATTTGATCCGCTGGCGCTCCTCGCCCGATGAGCCGGACGGCAGGTAAATCGATACGACGCTCAAATTGCCATAGCGCGCCTCGATATAACGGCCTTCCCGGTCCAGATCGTCCCTGCCCACACCTTCAATGATTCTATCCGGTGGCTTGCGGCTGTAAAGCGCCACACCGGAATAGCCTCTTTGCTCCGCCAGATGAAAATAACCGCTGAACCCTCGAGGATTCAGCACCTCCGGCGCCAGTTGATCGGCCTGCGCCTTGATCTCCTGCAAACACACGACATCGGCCCGTTGTTTCGGAAGCCAGGAAAAGAATCCCTTGCGCGCAGCTGAACGTATGCCGTTGACGTTAAGAGTAATGACCCGCACGGTTTGCTCCTTTAAGATGGGCGTACCACCGTACGGATACAGCCTACACCATGCACGACTACCAAAAGGAATTTATCGAGTTTTCGTTCAAGCATAACGTATTGTGCTTCGGTGAATTTGTGCTGAAATCGGGTCGCAAAAGTCCTTTTTTCTTCAATACCGGGCTGTTTAACACTGGCGCGGCGCTCGATCATATCGGCCGCTGCTACGCCAGGGTCATTCAAGATTCGAAACTGGAGTTCGACATGCTTTATGGCCCGGCCTACAAGGGCATTGCCCTGGCTTCGGCGACCGCCATGGCGCTTTGCCGCGATTACGAGCGCAGCGTGCCATACTGCTTCAACCGTAAGGAAAACAAAGATCACGGCGAAGGCGGTGCGATCGTGGGCGCGCCGCTCAAGGGGCGGGTGTTGATCATCGACGACGTCATTTCCGCCGGTACTTCAGTCAACGAGTCCGTAGGATTGATCACGGCGGCGGGTGCCACACCTGTGGGCATCGTGATCGCCTTGGATCGACAAGAGCGCGGCAGCGGGCATTTATCCGCCGTTCAGGAAATCGAGGAACGCCTGGCCTTGCGTGTCATCAGTGTCATCACCCTGGGCGTGCTGTTGGAGTACTTGGGCGGCAACCCGGCCATGCAGAAGGAGCTGCAAAGGGTGCGGGCCTACCGTACTCAATATGGGGTGGCGGGCTGAGGTTGACTGTTTTTGTACGGGAACTGAACAGGTATACTTTTCCGGCCTGAACTGAACCATGGCCCGGCGTTCTAAACTTTCTGTGCCGTTGACACATCGGGAGAAATATTCATGAATTTCCATCGCAATCGGCTGACCCTTTTGTTCCTCGCCGTGGGTTGTCTTGCGTCCTTTCCGGCCGCCGCCATAAAGTGCTGGACCAACAAGGAGGGCGTCAAGGAATGCGGCAACGTGGTGCCACCGGAATATTCGCAGCAGGAGACCACGCAAATCAACAAGGCCGGCATTGTGACTGGCAAAACCGAGCGTGCCAAAACTCCGGAGGAGATCGCCCAGGAAAAGGCCCAGGCCGATCAGAAGGCGGCGGAGGAGAGGGTCACGGCAGAACAGACGGCCAAGGATCGCGTGTTGCTGGAAACCTATAATTCCGAGGATGACATGGTCTTGGCGCGCGACGGCAAAATTGCGGACATCGGATCACAGATCAAGATCACTCAGAACTATATTGAAAAACTCAAGGGGGATTTGGACGCCCGCATTGCCCAGGCGGCGGATCTGGAGCGGCGCGGTGAAAAACCAAATGAAAAACTGCAGGCCGATATTGAGAGCGTGCGTGGACAGATCAAGAAAAATGAAGATTTTATCGTCAGCAAGAAAGAGGAACAGGATTCGGTCCGCAAACAGTTTGACGCCGATATCGCCCGCTATCGCGAACTGAAACAGAATGCCGGCAAGGTCCCCGCCCCGGCGGCCGCCGCGGACAAGACGAAACCATAATCTCTCACGCCGCGGTCACTCGAATAAGGCCGCGGTCAGCGCCGGCCAGATCTCCGGCCAGTAGGCGGTGGGACTGGAACGGAAGCCACTGCGCACGAATTCCGCCATTTTTCCCGCAGCATAGCCCATCAACAGACTGGCGGCGACAGGTGTCCCCACACGCAGTCGCGGTGCTCCGGTCAGCACCACGGTTCGCAGCCATTGGCGCAGTTCCGCCTCCAGCCGATCAAAGAACTGCGCCGCGCGATCACGCAGCCGTTCGTTTTCACCGGTCAACGCATCGCCAATCAGGATCCGGGTAATGCCCGGATTGCGTTCACTGAAACTGAGCAGCGCCAGAATCATCTGTTCGCAACGATCGATCACGCGGGGTTGTTCCGTCACCATGCGGTGGATGAAGCCGAAAATGGTTTCCTCGGCGAAGGCGATCAGTTCCTCAAACATCCGTGCCTTGCTGGGAAAGTGACGGTACAGCGCCGCCTCTGACACGCCCACGGCGCGGGCGAGCGCGGCCGTGGTGACATGATCGCCGGGACGGGCCTCCAGCTCCCGCGCCAGTGCCTCCAGGATCTCCCGCCGCCGCCCACCTCCTCGCCCGCCGTGGGCTTTGCCCACCCTTTTCCTGGAACCCTCCTCGGTTCGGTTACCGCCAGGGGTTTGTTGCGCATCCGGCGAAATCGAGATGGTGTTCGCCCCATTCCTGCGACCCGCCTCTTCCAAGCCGCCATCGATGTCCTGTTTCGTTCCCGCCGAAATGATCACGAGCGTCGTCCACGGATCAAGGTGCCTACGCCCTTGTCCGTAAAGATTTCCAGCAAAGCGGCGTGCTCTACGCGCCCGTCGATGATGTGCGCGCTTCCGACACCGGCCTGCACCGCCTCCAGCGCGGCACGCACCTTGGGCAGCATGCCGCCACTGATGGTGCCGTTGTCGATCAGCGTCTTCACCTGCCGGGCTCCCAGACCGGTCAGCAACTTGTCATTTTTGTCCCGCACGCCGACCGTGTTGGTCAGTAATATGAGCTTCTCCGCCTGCATCACCTGGGCAAGCTTGCAGGCCACCAGATCGGCATTGATGTTGTAGGACTGGCCGTTTTCACCCACGCCAATGGGCGCAATGACGGGAATAAAGTTGCCCTTGATCAGCAGATCAATGACGCCGGTGTCGATGCTGGCCACTTCGCCGACATGTCCGATGTCGATGATTTCAGGCGCGTTGAGCGCGGGGTTGTCCCTGGTGTATACCATTTTTCGGGCATGGATCAACGCGCCGTCCTTGCCGGTGAGCCCGACCGCCGTGCCACCGTGATGGTTGATGAGGTTGACCAGCCACTTGTTGACCAAACCACCCAGCACCATTTCGACCACGTCCATGGTTTCGTCGTCGGTCACCCGCATCCCGTCCACGAATTGTGACTCCTTGCCCATGCGTTTCAGGAGATCGTTGATCTGCGGCCCGCCGCCGTGCACCACCACCGGGTTCATGCCCACCAGTTTCATCAACACCACATCGCGGGCGAAACTTTTCTCCAGGACATCATCGACCATGGCATTGCCGCCGTATTTGATCACCAGCGTCTTGCCGTTGTAGCGTTTGATATATGGCAACGCCTCGGCCAGCACATGCGCCGTGGTCATGGCGTCTGAAGTCGTATTCATGCGCGTTATTTCAAAACGGCAGCTTGAGATCGGGATTGAGTTTCTGCAGCAGGGCGCGGAACCGGTTTTGGATGCCGGAGAGCGCCTTGGGATCGTCGCCCTCGAAACGCAGTATCAGACAAGGCGTGGTGTTGGACGGGCGGATGAGTCCCCATGCTTTTGGATAATCCACGCGCAAACCGTCAATGGTGCTGATCTCCGCCCCGTCAAACTTGGCTGTGGCGATAAGCTCCTTCATAAAAGCGGCATGTCTGTCCTCTGGCATGTCCAGACGCAATTCGGGCGTGGCCACCCCGCCCGGCAGCGCTGCAAAAACCTCCCGCGGCGGCCGGCCGGCCTTGATCAGGATTTCCAGCAGTCTGGCGGCTGAATATAGCGCATCATCGAAACCGTACCAGCGTTCGCGGAAAAAGATGTGCCCGCTCATTTCCCCTGCCAATGGCGCGCCGCTTTCCTTCAGTTTCGCCTTGATCAACGAATGCCCGGTCTTCCACATCACCGGTTTGCCCCCGCTCTCCTCAATGACTTGCTTGAGCGCACGGCTGCATTTCACGTCGTAAATGATTTCGGCACCGGGATTGCGCGACAAGACATCACGGGCAAACAGCATCATCTGCCGGTCGGGCCAGAGTATGTTGCCGTCGCCATCCACGACGCCCAGCCGATCGCCGTCGCCATCGAAGGCCAGTCCCAGATCGGCCTGCTGCTCGCGCACGACCGCGATCAGCGTCTTCAGATTTTCCGGTTGGCTGGGATCGGGATGATGATTGGGGAAATTGCCGTCAACATCGCAGAATAGTTCAAGCACGTCATGCCCCAGCGCCCGCAACAGTCGCGGCGCAACCCCGCCGGCAACGCCATTGCCGCAATCGACCACGATGCGCAAGGAAGCACCCAGCGCCACCGGTATGTCTTCGCTGATACGCTGGATGTATTCGGCGACAATCTCCGTATTTTGCAATTCACCATGACCCTCCGTGAGGTCATCATTGATCAACCGGCGGCGCAACGATTGAATGGCGTCACCAGCCAGCGTTTCATCATCCAGAATGATTTTGAACCCATTGTAGGAGGGAGGATTGTGGCTGCCCGTAATCATGACGCCATTGGAAGTTTCAAGATATTGGGTGGCGTAATACAGCACCGGCGTGGGCACCATGCCGATATCGATCACGTCGCGCCCCGAATCGCGCAAACCGCGGATCACCGCCTCCGTGAGTTCCGGGCTGGACAACCGGCCGTCGCGACCGATGATTACGCTTTGCTGGCCGCGTTCCTCGGCGGCGCTGCCAATGGCCTTCGCGATCTGATAGGCATGCTCCGTGGTCAATGTTTCGCCGACGACACCCCGTATATCATAGGCACGAAAAATCGACGGCGGCGGAATATGCTCAGGCGGCTCCTCCGATGCCTTGGTTGAAGCTTCGGGTTTGGGTGATTCATTTACCTCTATTTCAGCGGCCGGCGCAGGCTTTTCCTGCGCCGACTTCAACTTGCGTTCCAGCGACGCGGCCAGTTCTACCGACGCTGGCTTGACGACAACAGTGATGTCCTCACCCTCCGCGCCCTCCGAAATGGTCATTGGGGTGGCGTGGGTTCCCGGCGCAGCCTTGGGCAAATGGGGAATCAAGCGTTCCAGGCCTGGATGAACGCCCTGCATAATCGCCACGACCGCACCTCGTAATATCGCCGTCTCTCCATTTGCAATTCCCCCCACGGTTCGACGCCGCATAAAAACCACGATTACTGCGACCAGCGTCAGCGTAGCCAATACGCCCCCCGCCAAGAGCGGCCATTGAACGACGGAGATACTGGCAGGGGCCTGTTTGACCAAGGGGGCAAATCCAGTTGGGGCCCGCCAGTAAACGATTTCCCATTGACTGTTTTTCACCGGCGCGGTCACGGGGATCACGCCGGTCGGCGGGCCGTTGGCGCCACTTTGGGCCAAGGTTAAGGACTTGGGATTGGGCTGACGTAACTCGATATAGGCGTTGCTTGGCTTTACATCCGTCAAGGCTTGGGTCAATACGTCAGTACTGAAAGCCGCATGCACCACGCCCAGCATCTCGCCCCGTGTGCCGCGAACCCTTGCCATCATCACCATGTGCTGCGCCGGGGTGCCGAATAAATGCACTTCCGCGGGCACGGGGATGGTTGTTGTCTCCGCCACCCGCAACATGGACAGGGAGGCGTACGTCAGTGGTGGCGTGCTGGTATTGTCAGTATCGGTCAACCCCTTGGGTAATATGCGCACCTTGAGGGCGCCGGGGATCCTGGCGGTCAACTCGTTACTCTTCCCGTCCAATGCCGCACGATCATTTTGAGTCAGAGCAGCGACCACGGCTGGATCAGAAGCCGCCTTTTTGAGGGCTTCCGTATATGTCTGGAGTGCCGCCGCGAATTGATCCGCCAACGCGGCAGCGGCCTCTTTGTCCGCTGCCGTCTGTTCGTTCTGTGCCGAGGCGTGATACCGTCCGTAGACATAGACCCCGCTGCCAAGCATCAGCAACAGCACGATGGCCGCGAGAACGGCGATAATCAACGCACGCGGATCCCGTTCCGTCAGTTGCTCTTTAAACTTATCCAGCATGAATTGTCCCCGCGCCCGCCGGATTCACAGCCGGCCGGTGTGACCGAAACCGCCCTGCCCCCGCTCACTGGCGGTGAATTCCTCCACGACGGTGAACTCTGCCCGCACCACCGGCATAAAGACCAGTTGCGCGATGCGGTCCCCCGGTCGAATGTTAAAAGACTCGCGTCCGCGATTCCAGCAAGAAACGAAAAGCTGCCCCTGATAATCCGAATCGATGAGGCCCACCAGATTGCCGAGCACGATGCCGTGTTTATGACCCAAGCCGGAGCGCGGCAGTATGACCGCGGCCAGCTTTTCATCGGCGATATGAATCGCCATGCCGGTCGGGATCAACTGTGCCTCGCCCGGCTCCAGCATAATCGGGGCCTCCATGCAGGCGCGCAGATCGATGCCGGCGGCGCCGGCCGTTGAGTACGATGGCAGGGGGTAGTCGCGCCCCAAACGCACGTCGAGGATCTTAAGCTGGATACCGCGCATGATAGCGTTCCGCAATCAACGCCACCAATTGGCGCGCGAGCTTTTCCTTGGGGGCTGATGGCAATCGTCGTTCACCTTGACGCCAATAGACCGACAGGCTGTTGTCATCGCTTTCGAATCCCAAATCAGGCCGGCTTACGTCATTGGCGGCAATCATGTCCACCCCCTTTCTTTCCAATTTGGCGCGGGCGTTGACGGCAAGTTGTTCCGTCTCGGCGGCAAACCCCACGGTAAAAGGCGGCGCGGGCAGGCCCGCGACCGATGCCAAAATATCCGGATTGGGCACCAAGGTCAGCGTCAGCGGTTTGTTCCCGCGTTTCAACTTCCGTTCTCCTGTCGTGGCGCTGCGGTAGTCGGCGACGGCGGCGGCGGCAATGAAGATATTCGTGCCGGTCAGTTCCTCGGTAACCGCTCGCGCCATTTCCTTCGCCGTTGTCACGGCTACGCACCTCACCGTCTCCGGCGCCGCTAGGGCCGACGGGCCACTGATCAGGGTGACCGCCGCACCAGCTTCGGCACTGGCCCGTGCCACGGCGTAGCCCATTTTTCCCGAACTCCGGTTGCTCAGATAGCGTACGGGATCGATGGCCTCGCGCGTCGGCCCTGCGGTGACCAATACTTTTAACCCAGCCAGCGCATCGTTCATGAAGAGGGCATTCAGTGCTTCAATCAGTGGGCGGACTTCCAGCATCCGCCCCGGCCCGATTTCGCCGCACGCCTGTTCACCGTCTGCGGGCCCTAGTATTCCCGCACTGCGTTTCTTCAACATGTCCATGTTGGCTTGCGTGGCTGCCGCGAGCCACATCTGCTGGTTCATCGCCGGAGCCACCAGCAGTGGCGCGGCCGTCGCGAGACATACCGTGCTCAGTAGATCGTCGGCCAGCCCATGCGCGAGCTTGGCCACTATATCCGCACTTGCCGGCGCGATGATGACAGCATCCGCCCAACGTGCGATTTCGATATGTCCCATCGCCGCTTCGGCATTGACATCAAGTAAATCGGTACATACCGGCCGCCCTGACAACGCCTGCAAAGTCAGTGGTCCGATAAACTCACATGCGGCACGCGTCATTACCACACGAACCTGTGCACCGCTTTCCCGCAGACGGCGGGTCAGTTCAGCGCCTTTGTATGCCGCAATACCACCACTAATTCCGAGGACAATGCGCTTTCCCAGCAAGGCATTTATCATGATTTCCCGTGCCCCCATGTGCTGCTGTTTTTTGCGATTTTACCCAAAGCCGCATCATTCTTATACTTTCCCACGCAGTGATCATTTACACTCCTGCCACCGACTACTGAAGGCGTCCCCATGGCCATCACTGATTGGCCGAAAGAAGACCGGCCACGCGAGAAGCTTTTGCAGCGCGGTAGGCGGGCGTTATCTGACGTTGAATTGCTCGCCATCTTCCTCCGTACCGGAGTGCGCGGCCTTACCGCGATCGATCTCGCACGCGAACTTATACACGAGTTCGGCGGCCTGCGTGCGCTATTGGACACCGAGCCGGCGCGTCTGTGCCAGTATAAAGGTGTGGGGCATGCCAAGTATGTGCAACTGGCCGCGGCGTTGGAGCTCGGCTGTCGTTATTTGGAAGCGGGTCTGCAACGTGCGCAGGCGTTGTCGGATCCACGCGAGGCCCGCAATTATCTGCACGCGCGGCTCACGGGCTATGATCGTGAGGTTTTCGCCTGTCTGTTCCTGGATAACCGGCACCGTGTCATAGCCTTCGAGGAACTCTTCTTCGGCAGCATTGACACCGCCTCCGTCCATGCCCGGGAGGTGGTCAAAATGGCATTGCGCCACAATGCTGCAGCCGTCATTTTCGCGCATAATCACCCTTCCGGCGTCGCCGAACCCAGCCAGTCCGATCTGCACATTACCCGGCAGTTGCAATCCGCGCTGGCTCTAGTGGAGGTGCGTGTGTTGGATCACATCGTCGTCGGGGACACCGCGACCGTTTCGTTGGCGGAACGCGGACAGCTGTAACTGTCGCCGCAACTCATCAAGTATCGAGATTGGTCACTGCCAATGCATGTTTCTCTATGAATTCGCGGCGGGGCTCCACCTGATCACCCATGAGTGTTGAAAAGATTTCATCCGCGGCAACCGCATCTTCAATACGCACATGCAGCAGATTGCGGGCCGCGGGGTCCATTGTGGTTTCCCACAATTGCCCGGGATTCATTTCTCCCAAACCCTTATAGCGCTGTATGTGAGTGTTTTTCTGGGCGAGAGCAAGCAAGGTTTCCAGTGCCTGGCGGAGGGTATGCAGCGGCGTACTTTGTCCCCCGGCGCGTAAACGTGCCGTCGCCGGAAGCGGTTTTTCCAGTTTGTTGCCGAGCTGCGCGAGTTTCTTGTATTCGCCAGAGGCAAAGAAATCAGTATCAAACTCATTGACAGTATCGACGCCATGCATGGTGATCGCGACAGCAGCCTGCCATTCATGATTGCGGCGTCCTTGAACGATTTCCGTACGTACGCCGATTTGACTATCCACTCTCTGGAGCAGGCGCTCACGCAGTGTTTTTGACCAGACTTCCAGTTCGTCCTTCGTCGGCGTGCCTCCGCTGTCTGTCACCAAGGGCACTGTGCGCATGGTCTCTAGCAGCAGGGGGTCGTATCGTCGCGACAGACGCCGTAATATGGTTTGCAGCAGAAGATGTTCGTGGCCAAGTTCACGCAGCGCCTCGGTAGAAAGCGGTGGCGCCGTATCTGCCAGGCGCAGTTCGGCTTCTGCCAGCGCCATTTCCATGAAATAAGCGTCGAGTTCCTGCTCATCCTTGATGTACTTTTCCTGCTTGTTGTGTTTCATCTTGTACAGCGGCGGCTGGGCGATATACACGTGCCCGCGTTCGATTAATTCCGGCATCTGCCGGTAGAAAAACGTCAGCAGCAGTGTGCGAATATGCGAACCGTCAACATCCGCATCCGTCATGATGATGATTCGATGGTAACGAAGCTTGGCGGGGTCGTATTCCTCGCGGCCCACGCCACAGCCCAGTGCTGTGATGAGCGTGCCTACTTCCGCGGAAGATAACATTTTGTCAAAACGCGCCTTTTCCACGTTTAAGATCTTGCCTTTCAACGGCAAAATAGCTTGAAATTTCCGGTCTCGCGCTTGTTTCGCAGATCCTCCCGCGGAATCTCCTTCCACAAGATACAGCTCACATTGCGCAGGATCTTTCTCCTGGCAGTCCGCCAACTTGCCAGGAAGGCCAGCTATATCCAGGGCAGATTTGCGGCGTGTGAGCTCGCGTGCTTTACGCGCCGCATCTCTGGCGCAAGCGGCCTCTATCACTTTTTCAGTGATTATGCGGGCTTCTGCGGGCTTCTCCAGCAAAAATGCTTCCATCTTGTCGCCTACTATGGTTTCGACAATGCCCTTAACTTCACTGGATACCAGCTTATCCTTGGTCTGTGAAGAAAATTTTGGATCCGGCACCTTTACAGATAAAACTGCAGTAAGACCTTCACGAATATCCTCACCGGTCACCTCGATCTTGGCGCGACTCAATATTCCTCGTTTTTCCATGTACTGGTTCATCGTCCGCGTGAGCGCCCGGCGAAGTCCTTCCAGATGTGTGCCACCGTCACGTTGTGGAATATTGTTAGTAAAACAAAAAATATTTTCCTGGTATGCATCATTCCATTGCATGGCCAGTTCCATGGTGATCCCGTCTTTTGCTGAAGTTAAATAAATCACGCTCTCATGGATGGGCGTTTTTTTCTTATTGAGTAGTTCGACAAACGAGGCTATTCCACCAACGTATTGAAATCGGTCGTCTTTTCCTGTCCGTTCATCAATGAGCCTTATTAACAATCCGGAATTCAAAAAGGAAAGTTCACGCAACCGCTTGGCAAGAATGTCATAATGGAACTCAACATTTTTAAAAATCGCTTTGCTGGGTAGGAACCGTACTTCTGTTCCGCGCTTATCCGTATCTCCAGTAAACGTAAGCGGCGCTATAGGAACACCAAGATGAAACTCTTGATAATACTTTTTGCCATTCCGGTAAATAGTTAACCAAAGCGTTTCCGATAAGGCGTTTACTACTGAAACTCCGACGCCATGTAACCCGCCTGAAATCTTGTAGGAGTTATCATCGAATTTCCCCCCGGCATGAAGCTCTGTAAGGGCTATTTCCGCAGCGGAGCGTTTTCGTTCATCGTCTTCCTTGATTTCAGTGGGAATGCCGCGCCCATCGTCTATAACAGATATAGATTCATCACCATGAATAGTAACCGTGATTTCTTTACAAAATCCCGCCAAGGCTTCATCTACACTATTATCAACAACTTCAAAAACCATATGGTGCAGGCCGGTTCCATCATCGGTATCACCGATATACATCCCGGGGCGTTTGCGTACTGCATCCAACCCCTTCAATACCTTAATACTGGAAGAGTCGTACGATGTGCCATTTGATTTGGCCGGGCCGCCCCCATTGCTGTTTTCTGGTTCCACCATTAACTTCCTTTTCCTATTTGTTCCACGTGAAACATCGATGATTTTATAACCGCATGGGCATAATTACATATCTGCTGGTCTCATCGCCTTTTGCATATATTAGGCAGCTCTTTTCCGGGGAGGAAAATTCTATTTGCGCTTTTTCGCTTTTAATTGCCGATAGCGCGTCCAGCAAATACACCACATTGAATCCTATCTCCATTTCCTGGCCTTCATATTCGACTTCGATATCTTCTTCGGCTTCTTCTTGATCCGGATTATGAGCCAAGGCCTGTATCACCCCCTTCTTCAAGGTAAGACGAACCCCGCGAAACTTCTCATTAGATAAAATCGATGTCCTGGCTAGTCCCTGTCGCAATGCTTCACGGTCGGCAACTACCACCTTATCTCCCTTGGCTGGTATAACTCTCATGTAATCCGGGAATTTCCCATCCACTAATTTCGTAGTTATTTCTTGCTGTTGGATAATTACACGAATATGATTTTGACTTACTTGAATTTCTGCATCTTCTTCCTGCTCCGATAACATGTGCCACAATTCTATTATTCCTTTTCTGGGCACAATAATCTGCACCGTCTCTTTTGCTCCCGTCATATGGACTGCCTCACTTAGAGCAAGGCGATGACCATCCGTAGCTACCGTACGGATCCGTTGTTCGCTGAACTCCATAAGCATGCCGTTGAGATAATAGCGTACATCCTGATGGGCCATTGCAAATTGAGTGTCCCCAATCAGCCCCCGCAGGGTTACCGCAGGCAACTTAAATTTTAAGTAGGGCTGTATTCCACCTAACGTTGGATAATCTGTCGCTGATAATACCGAAAGTGCAAAGCGGCTGCGCCCGCTTCGAACTTGTGCGCGGTTATCCTTCACCTCTAAATGAATCTCCGTTTCCATCGGTAGTGCTTTACAAATATCAATGAATTTTCGCGCAGGTATTGTTATTGCTCCTTGTATTTGCACTGGATTTTTAATGTGCGAAACCACCTCTACTTCCATGTCCGTGGCACTTAGTGTGACTCTGTCCTTATCCGCTACCATTAGAAAATTGTTAAGTATTGGCAATGCCTGGCGTCGCTCTATAACACTATTAACAACCTGCAGTGGATTTAACAATAGTTCACGGTTAATGGTTATCTTCATAACTTATTCCTTAAGTTCAATCATAATTTATTATTATTGGTCTTAAACAAATGGGGGATAGTTAATATTATTAAATAAAATCAATGCCTTGGTTAGATAATTGCATCTTTACGATTGTTAATAACCTGTGGTCTATCTTTGTCGAAATACTCTCATTATGAAAAATACACGTGATATATACATCAAGATGATAGAGTTCTCCCCAGATTGGTGTGATCTTCACAAATACGGGGCTCGGATTTAATTAAATCACTAATTTTTCTACAGGCGTGCAGTACAGTTGTATGATCGCGCCCCCCAAAGGCATCACCGATCTCCGGGAGACTATGGCTGGTTAATTCCTTGCATAAAGACATGGCCATTTGCCGGGGTCTTGCAATAGAACGGCTGCGCCGTTTTGATAGTAAATCAGACACTCTGATCTTGTAATATTCGGCCACCGTTTTTTGGATGTATTCAATAGTGACCATCTTCTCTTGGAGGGCCAAGAGGTCTTTTAAAGCTTCTCGGGCGAATTCTAAGCTGATGGGTTTGCCTTTGAATCTTGCATTGGCGACGATTCTGTGTAGTGCGCCTTCAAGTTCACGTATATTGGAACGAAAGCGCTTGGCAACGAAGAATGCCACTTCGTTGGGAAGTTCAATCTGAGCATGCGCAGCCTTGCTCATGAGGATGGCGACACGAGTTTCAAGCTCCGGAGGTTCGATGGCAACGGTAAGACCCCAGCTAAACCGTGACTTGAGACGTTCCTCGACACCGGTAACTTCCTTGGGGTAACGATCGCAGGTGAGAACTATTTGCTGCTGGCCCTCCAGTAACGTATTGAAAGTATGAAAAAATTCTTCCTGCGAGCGTTCCTTGCCGGCGAAGAACTGAATGTCATCGATTAATAACGCATCAACTGACCTGTAGTATCGTTTAAAATCGTTGATGGCGTTGTGCTGCAACGCTTTCACCATGTCTGCGACGAATCGTTCAGAACGGAGATATACCACTTTTGCCTGTGGGCGAGCCCCGATAATGGCGTTGCCTATGGCATGCATTAAGTGAGTCTTCCCCAGGCCCACACCACCGCAGATGAACAGGGGATTGTAGGCAGCACCGGGGTTCTGGGCCACCTGTATGGATGCCGCGCGGGCAAGTTGGTTGGATTTGCCCTCGACGAAGGTGTCAAAGGAATATTGGGTATTGATGCTTGATGTAAATCCCCCGGAATCTTTGGTGATTTTCGATTCGCTGGCCTTTGTATTGGCCGGGCTGACGGAATGGGGGGGGGCGGAATTATTGTCAGGCTGCGTGGTGCTGCCGACGCCAATTTCTACTGAGAAATGTTGTCCCCGCTCTAGGTCGTTTACGATCTGCGCGATGGAGTTTATATATTTGTTTTTAATCCAGTCCACCACAAACCGATTGGGCGCCAATAATCTCAGTATATTGCCGTCCACTGCCGCCTGCAGGGGTCGTATCCAAGTGTTGAATTGTTGTGGTGGAAGTTCGCCCTCCAGATGTTCAATGCACTGTTTCCAAACATCGTTTTTCATTTTTAGATCTGACCTGCCGGAAGGAAAACGTTAAACCTTAACCTACGTCTTCAGATTATACTTATTTAGCGGACTTATCCACATATTCACACCGCTTTAATCTTCATTGACGGATGGTATGTCGGGATTGACAGTGCCCCCCCCAAACCTTAGGATGCGCCGCCTCAAACTTGCCGGGAAAATAACAGGACACTATGAAGCGCACCTACCAGCCGAGTAAACTTAAGCGCAAGCGCCTTCATGGATTTCGTACGCGCATGAAAACCCGTGGTGGCCGGGCCGTGCTTAAATCCCGCCGAGCCAAGGGCCGTGCCAAGCTCAGCGCGTAGTTTTTGGCGCGACCGTGCATTATCAGCCGCAGCTTACGCGGAAAGATTTCGAGAAAATTCACACCCAGGCCGACTGGAGGTATAAAGCCGCAGGTTGCGCTGCCAGTGCCTGCCGCAATCAGTTCGAGAAAGCCCGTTTGGGGTTGATTGCCGGTAAAAAGCCGCTGCCGTTGGCGGTCTCGAGAAACCGGTTCAAACGCATTGCCCGGGAAGTTTTCAGGGCATATCAGCAGAAACTGCGCGGGCTCGATGTAATCATCACGGCGCGCGCGCCAGTGCAGGATTTGCGAGCGAGCGAACTCAAGACCTCCTTGGAACAACTACTTTCCAAACTAACCGCGTGCGCAAGCTCCTCATAGTCTTGATTGATGTGTGGCGGGGTCTGATCGGGCCGCACTACGGCCCGTGTTGCCGCTACCTGCCTACCTGCTCGGCATATGCACGGGAGGCCTTGGTCCGCCATGGCCTCTGGCGCGGCACTTGGCTCACAATCCGAAGGCTGGCCCGCTGTCACCCATGGGGTGGTGCCGGCGTCGACGCCGTGCCTAGGTAATAGCATGGATCAAGTGCGTTTGTTCCTGATTGTAGCGCTGGGTTTGGTGTTACTGCTGATCTGGCAGGCGTGGCAGAAGGATTACGGCCCATTACGGCTCCAATCCTCGGTGCAGTCGTCGCGGACGGATACTGCCGCCGCCTCGGTTTCTACAGCACAACACCAAATGGAAACAGAGGACAAAAAAACAGCGACCACACCACCAGTCTCCGGGCAAAAGATACACGTGCAAACGGATACATTGGATCTGGTGATTGATACTGCAGGCGGCAACATTGTACATGCCAGTTTGAGAGACTATCCGATATCCCTCGAACAACCCCGAGATCCATTCGTATTACTGGATGATTCCGAGCAATTGTTTTATGTGGCGCAGAGCGGCTTGTTAAGTACATCAGATGCGCCGGATCATCACGCCCTTTTTACCAGCGAACGTGATGATTATGAATTGACTGCTGGCGCCGAAACGCTGGAAGTGCCGATGTCTTGGCATTCCGCCAGTGGCGTGGAGGTCGTAAAGATTTTCCGTTTTACGCGCAGAAGCCACCTCGTCACGGTCGAGTACAAGATCCGCAATCGTTCCGGCCAGCCATGGACCGGCGAGCTGTACGCCCAATTGCAGCGCGCAGCGGGCAAGGAGGCTAGGAGCGTGGTGAATACTTATACGGGTGCGGCCTTGTCGAGCCCGGAGAGGCGTTACGAAAAATTGCCATTCAGGGATTTTGCCGACAAACCCATATCGCGCAATATTCAAAACGGCTGGGCGGCGATTCTGCAACATTATTTTATCGCCGCCTTGATCCCCAATGTCGGTGAGGCCTATCACTATCACACCAAGGCACTGGATAATCAGCATTACGTCATCGGAGCGGTGGGTCCGGAACATACCGTGCCGGCGGGCGGGGAGGGCACGGTCAGTATACGTTTCTATCTCGGTCCCAAGACTCAGGATACCCTCGAACGAATTGCACCTGGCCTCGATCTGACGGTGGATTACGGCGCACTCTGGTTTATCGCCAAACCTCTTTTCTGGTTTCTGAAAAGATTCCATGCGCTGACGGGCAACTGGGGCTGGGCCATCATTATCCTGACGGTGCTGGTCAAGGGATTGTTCTACCCGCTCTCCGCGGCGAGTTACCGTTCCATGGCCAAGATGCGCGCCGTCCAGCCACGGATACTGGCCTTGCGTGAACGCTATGCGGATGACAAGACCCGCCTGAATCAGGCGATGATGGATTTGTACAAGGAGAAAAAAATCAATCCGCTGGGGGGATGCCTGCCCGTGTTGATTCAAATCCCCGTGTTCCTGTCTCTCTACTGGGTGTTGCTGGAAAGCGTGGAATTGAGGCAGGCGCCATTCGTGCTCTGGATACACGATATGTCTGCAGCCGACCCGTACTTCGTGTTGCCGCTGTTCATGGGCGCCACCATGTTCTTCCAGCAACGCCTGAATCCGCCGGCCATGGATCCCACCCAGCAAAGGGTGATGCAACTGATGCCGGTGGTATTCACCATGTTTTTCGCCTTTTTTCCTTCCGGGCTGGTATTGTACTGGTGTGTCAATAACCTGCTCTCCATACTTCAGCAGGCGGTGATCACGCGCAGCATGGAACGCGGCAAAACCGCGACATGAACCGCAAGACAGGTGGATCGGCGGAAACCATTGTCGCCGCCGCCACCGCGCCCGGGCATGGGGCGATAGGAATTATTCGTTTCAGCGGGCCGCAGGCCGCCGCTATCGGCCGGAAAATCACCGGCATCGACCTTCTTCCGCGCCATGCGCACTATGCGCGCTTTCGTGATGCGGCAGGCGATGTAATCGACGAAGGTCTGGCGCTGCATTTCCCCGCACCGCATTCGTACACTGGCGAAGACATGCTGGAACTGCAAACCCACGGCAACCCCGTTATTTTGGGCCGAATCGCCACCGCCGCAGTATGTCTGGGAGCGCGGCCTGCGCGTCCGGGGGAATTCACCGAGCGAGCCTTTCTCAACGGCAGGCTCGATCTCACGCAAGCCGAGGCGGTTGCCGATCTTATCGGCAGCCAGTCGGCGGCCGGCGTGCGTTCGGCGCTGGCGTCACTGCAAGGCGAATTCTCCGCGCACGTACGCAGCCTGTCGGAACGCCTGCGACGACAGCGCGTGGAGATGGAAGCCATGCTCGATTTCTCCGAGGACGATGTCAATCCCGGCACATGGACGGGGCAGCGCGAAGCAACCAGAAACCTCGTGCACGGCATGGATGAAATCCTGGCTAATTGCCGCCGGGGCGTGTTGTTTACTGAAGGCTTGAAGGTCGCCATCCTGGGACGCCCCAACGCAGGCAAGTCCAGTCTGTTCAACCGCCTGCTGAGTGAGTCGCGCGCCATCGTCAACGAAACGCCGGGCACCACACGCGACATCTTGCGCGCGGAAATGCAAATCGGGGGCGTGCCCATGACTCTCGTAGACACCGCCGGTCTGCGCGGACCGGCCCAGGGGGTGGACGCCATCGAACAGGAAGGCATGCGGCGAGCCCGTGAGGCACTGGCCTGGGCGGATCATGTGCTTCTGGTGATCCCATGGGGCGAGAGTCTCAACGAGGAGGATCAGGAAGTGTTGGTCCATCGACCCGCGGGCGCGCAAGTCACCTTCGTGCGCAGCAAGATAGATCGCGTGGAAGTCGCAGCGGCTGAGTGCGATGCTGAACAGGGCCGGGAGGTATGGTTAAGTGCGGTAACCGGCGCAGGAATGGACCTGCTGGAGCGGCGGTTGCTGCCCGTGCAGGAACAGAACAGCGGCACCTACACCGCACGCCGCCGGCATGTAATCGGCCTGGAAACGGCCCGTGCGCATGTGTCGGAAGCGGAACGTTTACTGGCGGAAAATGCGCCTACGGAGCTGGCTGCGGAACAGCTGCGTCTGGCCGGTCGGCAGTTGGATCAGATCACCGGGGAATACACCACTGAGGAATTGCTCGGCGATATCTTCCGCCGCTTCTGTGTCGGTAAATGAACGCGCCTACAATTTCACCATGACGTGGCGCACGGTAGTGTAGTCCTCCAGCGCATACATCGACAGATCCTTGCCGTAACCTGACATCTTAAACCCCCCGTGCGGCATCTCAGAGCACAGCATGAAATGCGTGTTGATCCAGGTGCACCCGTATTGAAGACGCGCTGCGACCTGCATTGCCTTGGTGATATCCCTGGTCCAGACTGAGGAGGCGAGGCCGTAATCAGAATCGTTGGCCCACGCAATGGCCTGTTCCTCGTCGCTGAAACGCGTGACCGACACCACGGGCCCGAATACCTCCTTGCGCACGATCTCATCGTCCTGTCGGGCGCCGGCAACGACCGTGGGTTCGTAAAAAAAGCCGCTGCCAGAAACAACCTTGCCGCCGGTCGCGATCTTGATGTGTCTGGCGTGGCGCGCGCGATCCACGAAACCGGCGACGCGCTCACGCTGGCGGGCGCTGATGAGCGGGCCGATCTCCGAGTCTTCGTTTTCCGGCCTTCCGAACTTTATGCCGGCAACCGCGCTGCTCAAGTCCGCGACCAGTTTGTCATAGATATTCCCCCCGGCGTAGACGCGGCAGGCGGCGGTGCAGTCCTGGCCCGCGTTGTAGTACCCGAAGACACGAAGGCCCTGTACGACCCCGGCGAGATCGGCGTCGTCGAATACGATCACCGGCGCCTTGCCCCCCAGTTCCAGGTGCGTGCGTTTCATGCTCTTGGAGGCCGCCTGCAGGACGCGCGCTCCGGTGGCGATGCTGCCGGTGAGCGAGATCATCTTCACGCCCGGGTGGTTGATGAGCGCGGATCCAACCGGATCGCCGACGCCGGCGACGACATTGAGCACACCGGCCGGCAGGATGTCAGCGGTCAGCTCTGCGAGCTTGAGAGTGGTAAGCGGTGTCTGTTCGGAGGGTTTCAGCACCAGAGTATTGCCGGCACCGACGGCGGGTGCCATCTTCCAGGCCGCCATCATCAGCGGGTAGTTCCACGGCGCGATGGAGCCGACCACCCCCACTGGGTCGCGGCGGATCATGCTGGTGAAGCCGGGCAGGTATTCGTCCGCCGCCATGCCGTTCATGCAGCGCACGGCGCCGGCAAAGTAACGGAACACATCAATGATCGCCGGCAGCTCGTCGTTCAACACCCGCACATAAGGCTTGCCGCAATTGAGCGATTCAATGTGCGCGAACTCTGCTGCGTTCGACTCGATGCGATCGGCGATTTTGAGCAGCAGCAATGAGCGTTCCATCGGCGTGGTGCGGGACCAGTTCTGAAACGCCTTGGTCGCGGCGGACACGGCGGTGTCGATCTGCGCGATACTCGCCTGCGGCACCTTCACCAGCGATTGGCCGGTGGCGGGATTCAGCACGTCGTAATCCGGTCCGCCGCCCTTGATCTGCCTGCCGTTGATAAAGATTTGCGTCGTCAAGGTCTCGGTTTTCTTTTCGCCACTCTTCTTTTTCGCGCCTGCGCCCATAAGCCCTCCTTTGTGAAAGCTTATTTTCCCGCGCCGTGTACTGTCTCGGTGCCGCGGGTGAAATAATACGCCAGCAATATCGGCATAAAGGTGACGGCCATCACGAAGATCGCCACCACATTGGTCACCGGGCGCTGCCGCGGCTTCACCAGCTCGGTCAGCATCCAGATGGGCAGGGTCGACTGCTGGCCCGCGGTGAAGGTGGTGACGATGACCTCATCGAACGAAAGCGCAAACGCCAGCATGCCGCCGGCCAGCAGCGCCGTGGCGACGTTCGGCAGTACCACGTGGCGGAACGTTTGAAAACCATCGGCACCCAGATCCATGGAAGCCTCGATCATCGATGTCGAGGTGCGGCGGAAGCGGGCAATGACGTTGTTGTAGACCACCACCACGCAGAAGGTGGCGTGCCCCAGCACAATGGTCCAAAAACTGAACGGGATCTCCATCAAGTTGAAGGCCGAGCGCAGCGAGATACCGGTGATGATGCCGGGCAGGGCGATAGGCAGCACCAATAGCAGAGACACCGCCTCGCGCCCGAAGAAGCGGCCGCGATGGACGGCGGCCGCGGCCAGTGTGCCCAGGATCAGGGCAATCACGGTCGCCGTCGCGGCGACGTGCAGCGAAAGGGAAATGGCCTGCCAGATGTCTGCGCGTTCCCACGCCACCGTGAACCATTTGAACGTCAGGCCGGGCGGCGGGAATTGATAGGACTTGTCTTCGGTGCTGAACGCGTACAACAGCACGAAGAACAGCGGTACATGCAGGAACAGCAACCCACCGGTAGCGGCAAATCCCAGACCCAACCCGGCGCGCGGTTCAGAGCGCATCGAAGGCCCCGAGCCGTTTGGCGATGGAAAGATAAATACCCATGATAACGATGGGCACTACCGAAAGCGCGGCCGCGAGCGGAATATTACCGGCCGTGCCCTGGTGCTGGTAAACCGCCTGGCCGATGAACAGGCGCGAGGAGCCGATGATGCCGGGGATGATGTAGTCACCCAGCGTCAGTGAGAAGGTAAAGATCGACCCGGCCACCACCCCGGGAAATGCCAGCGGCAGGATGATGTGCCAAAAAGTCTGTCCCGGCCGGGCGCCGAGATCGTCGGAGGCCTCGATGCAGGATCTCGGCACGCGCTCAAGAGCCGCCTGTACCGGCAGGATCATGAACGGCAGCCAGATATAGCAGAACACGATATAGGTGCCGAGATAGGAGGTGGACAACGAATTGCCACCGATGATCGGCAGTCCCAGTACACCGTCCAGCAGCCAGCTTAGGTGCAGCTGCGCCAGAAACCAGCTGATGATGCCTTCCTTGGCGAGGATCAATTTCCAAGCGTAGACCTTGACCAGATAACTGGACCACAACGGCAGCATGACCCCCAGATAGAAAAAGGCGCGCAGGCGCGGGCCCGCGTAACGAGCGACGAAATAGGCAATCGGAAAAGCGATGACGGCATCAGTCACGGTGACAGAAGCGGCCATTGTCGAAGTACGCAGGATGATGTCCAGATTCGACGAAGTGAACAGTTCGCCGTAGGTGCGCAGCGAAAACTGGTGCATGACGCGCCCGGAGAAGTTGTCGATGTAGAAAAAGCTTTGTGCCAGCAGCGAAAACAACGATCCCAGGTAGATGATTCCCAGCCACAGCAGCGGCGGCGCCAGCAGCAGGGCGAGCAGCAACGCCGGGCGACGGTAGAGCGCGATCGACAGCCGCCGCGACCAGCCGGCGCTGTCCGTCCGCACCGCCGTAGTCATTGCGCTCACCGCCGTCCTCCTGTGACCAGCGTCTGCATGTCGGCGCGGTGCCAGGCCAGACGCACCCGGCAGCCGCTGGTGATTGCGGATCGGTCCGCGCGCCGCAGATTCTGGCTCTCCACCGTCAGTACGCCACCCTGATCGAGCACAACTTCATACTTCGTGGTTGCGCCGAGATATTCCACATCATTAACCCTCCCCACGGCGACGCACTGATCCTTCTCGGTAATTTCCCCATCGGACAGTAAACGGATCTTTTCAGGACGTATGGACAGGGCCGCGTTTGCACCGGTGAGCGCAGCAGCCGCCTCGCCTGTCAGCAGATTGGAGACACCGACAAAGCCCGCGACGAACGCTGTCGAAGGATGCTCATAGACTTCCAGAGGTGTGCCCAGTTGCTCGATGCGGCCGTTGTTGAAGACGGCGAGGCGGTCGCTCATGCTCAGCGCCTCCTCCTGATCATGGGTGACGAATATGAAAGTAATGCCGATGCGCCGCTGCAGCGCCTTCAATTCCATCCGCATCTCGTCGCGCAGTTTCAGATCCAGCGCGCCCAGAGGTTCGTCAAGCAGCAACACGCGCGGATGATTGATGAGTGCACGGGCCAGCGCCACGCGCTGGCGCTGGCCACCGGAAAGCTGTGCGGGCCTGCGCGCATCGAAGCCGGACAACCGCACCAGCTCCAGCATTTCCTGTGCGCGCCTGCGGCGCTCGGCTACAGGCACCTTGCGCACCATGAGCGCATAAGCGACGTTATCAATCACACTCATATGCGGAAACAGGGCGTAGTCCTGGAACACGGTGTTGACGTCGCGTTCATAGGGCGGCACGCCGGCGGCGTCGCGGCCGTGGAGGAGTATGCGCCCGCTGTCAGGCTGCTCGAAGCCGGCGATGAGCCGCAGGCAGGTGGTCTTGCCTGATCCGGAGGGACCCAGCATGGCGAAGAACTCGCCGTCGCTGATTTCCAAATCCAGGTTGTCGGCGGCGAGTACCTCCCCGAAACGGCGCGTGACGCCGAGAAATTGAACCGCCGCAGCGCTTTTCGAATTTGTTGTCACGGTCGGAATGGCCGCGGGAAATGGTGATCGGGGATTTTCTTCGTTCCCCGATCGCCTTTCCCTAGATTTCCGCCTAACGTCCGCCGATGACGGCGATGTAATCGGTCACCCAGCGGTAATACGGTACGCACTCCTTCTGGCTCTTGCATTTCGAAGTCGGCGTGCGCCAGAACCAGATTTTGTCGAAGTTATCCATGCCGTTGGTCTTGCAGCCGTCCTCGCCCAAGAGGGCGTTGCCCTTGCAGGCCTCCGGCACCACGGGTACCGATCCAAACCAGGAAGCGAGATCGCCCTGCAGCTTCTTGTCAAGGGAGTGCTCGAGCCAGAGATAGGCGCACTGTGGATGCGCGGCATTGACGTGCATCATGGTGGTATCGGCCCAACCCGTCGCGCCCTCGGACGGGATAACGCTGGCGATCGGCGCATTCTTGGATTTGAGCAGATTGACCTGGTACGGCCAGCTCGAGGAGGCCACCACGCCTTCGTTGGTGAAGTCGTCGGTCTGGATCGTGGCGTCGTGCCAGTAGCGCGACACCAACTTGCGCTGGCCGCGCAGCAGGTCCAGCGCCGCCTTGTACTGATCCTCGTTGAGTTCGTAGGGATCCTTGATGCCCAGATTGGGCTTGGTGTGCATCAGGTACAGCGCCGCGTCGGCGATGTAGATGGGGCCATCGTAGGCCTGCACGCGGCCCTTGTTGGATTTTCCGTCCGCCAGCTGCATCTCCTCAAACACGGGTTTCCAGCTTGTCGGTGCGTCCTTGAACGCCTTGGTGTTGTACATCAACACATTGGGCCCCCACTGGTAGGGCACGCCGTAGTGCTTGCCCTCGACGGTGTGCCACGGTGCGTTCTGCAGGCGTGGATCGACGGTCTTCCAGCTCGGGATCTTGGAGACATCGACCGGTTGCACGCGCCCACCCGCGACCAGCCGCAGGCTGGCGTCGCCGGAGGCGGTCACCAGATCAAAACCACCCTCATTCATGAGCGCCACCATCTCATCGGAGGTGTTGGCGGTCTTGACGCGCACCTTGCAACCAGTCTCCTTCTCGAAACCGGTCACCCAGTCGTAGTTTTTATCCGACTCGCCGCGCTCGACATACCCGGGCCAGGCGACGATGTCGACAAATCCTTCGCCCTTGCCCGCCGCCTGCGCCGGTACTGCGCCCAGCAACATCACCACTGTGGTGATGCCCACCGCCAACCCGTACTGTTTCACTTCAAGATATCGATTACTCATAGAGCCTCCTCATAATATTTTTCAGTTGTCATTGCCGATGGCCGACCGCCGCACCGGTGCTGCTTTTTTCCTTCTCCTTTTCATGCTGCACCACTCCGGCACCGTGTTCCCCGTGCCTCTACAAATCCAGATTGATTTGCATCGCCTTTAATTCATGCGTTTGAGTCCTCCAAATCTCCAGCAGCTACCGTGCCGATCGCGCGGTGTCTCAAAAAGTCGGCGGTGAATTGGCGCTGATGATGAAACATTCCTCACTGCCAGAATTGCGAAATCGGTGTGGTACGCGGCTCTCGAAATAATAGGCGTCCCCGGGACCCAGCACCCGGGTCTGTGTGCCGACGGTCAATTCGATCTGTCCGCGCACCACCACGCCGCCTTCTTCGCCGGCGTGTGACAGCATTTCCTCGCCGGTGTCCGCGCCGGCAGCGTAGGTCTCGTGCAGGATGGACATGCTGCGCTTGTGGCGGTTGAAGCCCACCAGACGGAATGAGATTGCACCTTGCCCCAGATCGGGCAATTCTTCACTGCGGTAGAAGATCTGTGCGCTCTCGGAGAGATCGAGCGTGAAGAAATCCGCCAGTGACATCGGCAAGCCGTGCAACACCTTCTTCAGCGAGCTGATGGAGGGACTGACGCGGTTCTGCTCGATGAGCGAGATCATGCCATTGGTCACGCCGGCACGTTTGGCGAGTTCACGCTGGGACAAACCAGCCATTTTGCGTACCGCTCTGAGGCGGCCGCCGATATCCTCACTCATGGAAACGCCCGCAAGAGATGTTTTCAATATCCTAAACACTTTTAAATAAAGAATCGAGCTTCCGGAGATATTTTTATGCCGTTGTCTAATATCTTCATCATGCTATGATGCCCGGGATTAACCCGGTTTTACCCTTGTCGGAGAGTTTCCGCCGCGCCATGAACGCACCCTTGCCACTGCCAGCAGACTTGGAGGCGTTCTGGATGCCGTTTACGGCCAACCGCCAGTTCAAGGCGCATCCCAGACTGTTGACGCAGGCCGACGGCATGTACTTCAAAACCGCCGATGGCCGCAGGGTGCTGGATGGCACTGCGGGGTTATGGTGCGTCAATCTGGGTCACAGCCGGGAGGCGATCAGCCTCGCTGTTGCCAGACAGATCCGAGAATTGGATTTCGCGCCGACCTTCCAAATGGGTCATCCGCTGCCTTTTGAGCTGGCGGCACGATTGATCAAACACGCGCCGGACGGTTTGAACCACGTTTTTTTCACCAACTCCGGCTCCGAGGCTGTGGACACTGCTCTCAAGATCGCGCTCGCCTATCATCAGTTGCGCGGGGAGGGCGCGCGCACGCGGCTCATCGGTCGGGAAAGGGCCTATCACGGTGTGGGCTTCGGCGGCATCTCCGTGGGCGGCATGGTCAACAACCGCAGGCTCTTCGGCCCACTGCTGACGGGCGTCGATCACCTGCGCCATACGCTCGATCTGGAGCACAATGCTTACAGCCGCGGTCTCCCGGCGTGGGGCGCGCACCTGGCGGAAGATCTGGAACGCCTGATCGCCTTGCACGGTGCATCCACCGTCGCCGCGGTCATCGTCGAGCCGGTGCAGGGTTCGGCGGGCGTCATTCCGCCACCACAAGGATATCTGCAAAGACTACGCGAAATCTGCGACCGATATGGCGTCCTGCTGATATTCGACGAAGTCATTACCGGTTTTGGGCGCCTCGGTGCGCCGTTCGGGGCGCAGTATTTCGGTGTGCGACCGGATTTGATCACCAGCGCCAAAGGACTGACCAACGGCAGCATTCCCATGGGCGCGGTGTATGTGAGCAACACGATTCATGACGTTTTTATGCATGGTCCGGAGAACGTCATTGAGCTGTTCCACGGCTACACCTATTCCGGGCATCCCGTGGCTTGCGCGGCGGCCCTGGCGGCGCTCGATATCTATGAACAGGAAAACCTGCTTACCCGCGCATCGACATTGGCGAAGTATTGGGAGGATGCCGCACACGCGCTTAAGGGACTCCCCCATGTCATCGACATCCGCGCCATTGGTCTCGTGGCGGCGGTGGAATTTGCACCCGTGCCGGACAATCCAGGAAAGCGGGCGTATGAAATCTTCACACGTTGCTTTGAACGCGGCGTACTGGTGCGGCAGGCTGGCGAGGCCATCGCGCTCTCGCCGCCGCTCATCGTGAACCCGCAACAAATCGACACGCTATTTGGCACGTTGGCGGAAATCATCCATGACCTGCCTTGAAGACTTGAGGAAACCACCGTGCTGATTGGCATCCCCAAAGAAATCAAAACGCATGAATACCGCGTGGGACTGGTACCGGCCGGTGTGCGCGAACTGGTGCATCACGGTCACCAGGTGCTGGTACAGAGCGGCGCGGGAATGGGTATAGGTATAGACGATCAGGCCTACAAGACGGCCGGTGCGATGGTTGCCGGCGGTGCGGGCGAGATCTATGCCCGGGCCGAGATGATCATCAAGGTAAAAGAGCCACAACCCGACGAACGCAAACAACTGCGCCAGGGCCAGGTGTTGTTTACCTATCTGCATCTGGCGCCGGACCCGGAACAGACCAGGGCACTGCTCAAATCGGGCTGCACGGCGATTGCTTATGAGACCGTAACCAGTCCCCGGGGTACGTTGCCGCTGCTCTCGCCCATGAGCGAAGTGGCGGGGCGCATGGCCATACAAGTGGGCGCCCATTGTCTGGAAAAAGAACGCGGCGGCGCGGGGATTTTGCTGGGCGGCGTGCCCGGCGTGCATCCCGCCAAGGTGGTGGTGCTGGGCGGAGGTGTGGCCGGAACCAACGCCGCGCGCATGGCGATGGGTTTGGAGGCATACGTCACCGTGGTCGATAAATCCCTGGATCGCCTGAAGCAATTGGACGAACAGTTTGGCTCGAAACTGTACACGCTATACGCCACCGTGGACGCCATCGAAAGCCTGGTCATAGATGCCGATCTGGTCATCGGTGCGGTGCTGGTGCCCGGCGCCTCGGCGCCCAAACTGGTGACGCACGCGATGCTGAAAAAGATGCGGCCGGGTTCCGTGCTGGTCGATATCTCCATCGATCAAGGCGGCTGTTTCGAGACCAGCAGGCCCACGACGCATGCCGATCCCATCTATATCCTGGATGGCATCGTGCATTATTGCGTGGCCAACATGCCGGGCGCGGTGGCGCGCACCTCGACCTTCGCACTCAACAACGCCACGCTGCCCTTTGCCATTGCGCTGGCAGACAAGGGGTTCCGCAAGGCCTGCGACGACGATCCCCACCTGGCCAACGGCCTCAACATCCATAATGGTCATGTCACGCACGCCGCGGTCGCGAGAGATCTCGGTTATCGTTATATGCCGCCCTCGGAAGCCGTCCGCCATTATTGATTTATAAAACCGGTCGGGGAGGCCGAGCAGGAATACCGATTCGTGACATCAGCGAGAGAGCAACAAATCATGGATGAGGGGACCTAAAGTGGCCGGGGGACGGGTGCGGCGTAGTCCGGCGGTCAGTTCAAGCTGAACACCCGCGCCACGGAAACCGCGGTTGCATAAGTTATCGCCGTCGGAGGCAGGGAAGGGATGATCGTTCAGGCGTATGTCCATGCCTGTGGCCCGCAATTTTCTCGCGAGGAGCGTCTTGAGGGATGTGTCGAGCCCGCCGAGATACATGGTGTGATGCATGCCCATGCAGCCGTGGACGGTTAGGATCGTCTTCGATCGGCGGAGCAAATCCATGCAACGCGGCTCGTCAAAATGACGGCTGGTGATGTGCAGCGATGTGAAGTTCCCGCGCGGCTTCAGTCCCTCAAAGAGATAGAGATTGAAATCCCGGCCCGCAATCGCGCAAGCCAGTTCGGAAGTGCCGCGTTCAATGCCGCCGCCGTGCGGCGCCACGATGGAAATGTGCGCTGCCGGCACGGAACGGACGATGATTCTGTAATCGGCGTCTTCGCGTTCGTGCGCTGCCAATTCGGCAAAGTTTCGGTACTTGTCCCGTGAAGGGGTAAAGCGAACATCCGCGGCGCCCCAAGCCACCGTTTAGCAATTCCGGCTTGATTGAATCAGACCGCAGTCGGCTTTGCTGACACTGTGGCCTTCCTCATCCGGACGCGAAATACGCTGCCACGCGGGACTGAGAGTGCCGGCCAGATGTCCTGCATGCCGTGACAGATGAGCCTGGGCATCGTTGCAGCCGAAAGGGCAGGTTTTCCCGGAGGTATGCAGGCGATCGGTGATCCAGGTGGCGTCGTTGAACGGCAGCCAGGTGGTACTCCGTGTTGCGGCATCGTTCAGCGCGCCGGGAACGCGATCAGCCTGGGAGGCATCGGCGCGGACGAAATCGATCACCATGGCGGCGGCGTCAACAATCAAATCCGGTTGTTCAACTTGAATTTGATGTCCGCTGCGTTCAGCCACCAACTGGGCCGTGCGCGGCTGCAAATAAGCGAGCTCCGATTGCAGGCTCCGCCAAGTATGTTCGGTGATGCTGTTCCAGTTGGTGGCCTTGGATTCCTCCTGGATGCCGCGCGTCAGCACCACCGTCGGTACAATCGGCGGTGGTGTGGCCATATTCAACACCTGCATCGCGCTACGTTTGAAGTGGGCGTATTCATCAGCCACCGTCACGCGACTGGCCGGACGCGACATCAACATCAGCGATTTGTAGGCGGGATCGTTTTCGGACAAATCGCGCGGAATCTCCGGCCGGGCGACGAAATCGTGCACGACAAACCCATGACTGTAAGTCTGTTCTTCGTTGACGGCGTCCATAGCCCCCGTCAATTTGCCAATCTGCTCTGCGTTGGAGGAATCGACCAGGACCAATCCGGCCACCAGATAAGGATACCGGCGCGCGAACATTTGCACATTGAGGCCGCCGAAGGAATGCCCGACCAGCACATAAGGACCGGGAATATCCGCGTTGGTCAGCAGCAGATACAGCTCGTTGGCAATGCGCGAACTGGTGCGAGGCAACTGGCCGAACTCGCTCCAACCGTAACCGGCGCGATCGTAAATACACGTGCGTGAGTAGTGCTGTAGTTGTTCCAGAACGGGCAGCCACTCGATGGCGGCGCTGCCGAGCCCCGTGTCTATGATCACCGCCGGTGAGCCCTCACCCTGGCAATAGATGTGCAGGCTGTAATTGCCAATGCTGACCATCCGCCCCGGTGGCGTGGTGAAATCGTCGTCCTCAGCCTGGCACGCGATGCCGCCGGCCATCAGCGCCGCGCCGAGAATCTGGCAAATACGGAAGAACGGACGCGGGGACATGGATTTTGCCGTTTTTAGTATGGGGACTGAAGGATTTAGAAAGCCCGGTCGCTGAAAAATTCCCTGCTCGCCGCTCCTATACCGGGCCTTCCATCCCCCGGCCTGAGTAATTCATCACATTCCGACGTATGATTGAACGATGAGGCGTCCTGCCGCAGGTGCTGTTGCAAAAAACGCGGGGCGCATCGGTGTGCTGCGTAGTTTCGGCGCGATGTTCTACGATGCCCTGTTACTGTTCTCGGTTTGGTACGTGGTAACGGCGCTGGCGGTATGGATGCGTGGTGGCCAGAGCATCGCCGCCGGAGATCCGAAACTGACCGTGGTGTTAATCGCATGCACCTATCTTTATTTTGCCGGGCAGTGGACCCGCGGGGGCCAGACTCTGGGCATGAAAACTTGGCGGATTCGACTCACGATGCAAGGGGGGACAAGGCCCCCGGGCTGGTTCGCAGCCAGCGCGCGTTTCGTCGTCGCGGTGTGCAGTCTACTCACCTTGGGTTTTGGGTATCTCTGGGCATTGTGGGACACCGAAGGGCTCACGCTGCCGGACCGGCTCTCCGGCACCCGCCGGCGGCTGGCGGATGATCGGCCATAGTCCGCTAATTCACCCGCCGCAGTAGAAGCATCCCCGCACCCAAAATCAGCACCGTCGGGGTCAGTACGCACAGCGCGGGGTTCAGGTTGTAGACCAGCCCCACATTGCCGGCGGCCTGGCTGATAATGTGAAAGATAACGCCAACGAGCGATCCGACCAGCACCCGTGCCCCCACGCTGGTGGCACGAGCCGAGGCAAACACCATGGTGATGGCGAGAAACACCATCGCCGCCGTGGCCATCGGGTAGACCAACTTGCTCCACAAGGCCAGTTCATAGCGCAGCGTATTTTCGGCGTTTTTGCGCAGGTAGAGTATGGTGTTCGCCAGGTCCCACAGCGACAGGCTGTTGGGATCGATGATCACCATGCCGATGATTTCCGGCTTGAGCAGGGATTCCCAGGCGGCGCGTGCGATCTTGTGCACCTGCGCCTGGTTCTCGGTAAAGACGGTCTGGCCTATGTCGGAGAGCAGCCATTTTCCACCGGTGTATTGCGCGGCCTGCGCGTAAGTACTGGTGCGCAGCTGGTCGTGGGCGTCGAATTCGTAGAGATAAATACCCTCGAAATGATTACCCGGCAGTACCTTGCGGATGTTGATAAAGCTGTTGCCGTCGCGCGCCCAGAAACCGTTGCGGGTTTTGAGGGAGATTTCGTCGAATAACGCCACTGAACGCAGATCACGCGCCTCTTGCTCGGCGGGCGGGGCGATGAATTCGCCGATGAACAGCGTGGCGATCATGAGGATGAAACCGGTTTTCATGATGGCCTGTATGGTGCGGGCCAGGGACAATCCGGCGGCGCGGATCACCACCATCTCGCTGTGATTGACCAGCCAGCCCAGGCCCAGGAGCGTGCCGATGAGCGCGGCGATGGGGAACAATTGATAGGTCTGCACAGGCATGCGCAGCAACACGTATTCCATCGCCGCCAGCACCCCGTAACGGTTGCGGCCGATTTGATCGAGCTCGTCCAGGAATGCGAAGAAGGAGAAGGCGGCGACCAGAAAGATCAGCACCATGCCCGTGGCACTGGCAATGGTGCGGCCCACATAACGATCCAGGATGCTGACCATGTATTACAGGCGGTCTGACGCCGGAGCCGGCTTGCGACTCTCCTTGGACAATGGTTGAATTCATCATAGCACCGCCTGAAGGAAGGCACAGGGCCTGTGACTTGGTCCGGCGGATTCTGGAGATAGACTCGTGGGAGTGGGAATGAAAAACCCGGTGGAATTTGGAGTGAAAAGCGGTGCCGCGGAAAAACAGCGCGGTGGGTGCGTCATTGTGGGCGTATTCGAGACCCACAAACTTTCTCCGGCGGCAGCGGCGCTGGACCGCGCCTCGCGGGGCTTTATCTCCGGCGTCGTGCGCCGCGGCGATCAACCGGGCAAGCCCGGGCAGACGCTGCTGCTGCATCATGTGCGGGGCGTGGCCGCCGAGCGGGTGCTGCTGGTGGGCGTCGGCCGCGAGCGGGAACTGGATGAATACAAATTCCGCAGAATAAACGCCGCCGCCACGGAGGCCCTGCGCAAGACCGGAGCAGCCGATGCCGTCAGCTATCTGCCGGAACTCGGCGTGCACGACCGCGATACCGGCTGGAAGGTGCGCCACGGCATCGAAGCGGTGCTGGAAAGCGTGTACGTGTTCGACCGCCTGAAATCAAAAAAGCGGGATCTCCCCCCACAGCCCCTGCGCCAGATGACATTGATGGTGGAGCACGGCGAACTGGCGGCGGCGGAGGAGGGCGCGCGCATCGGCCTGGCCGTGGCCAATGGCGTGCACCTGGTCAAGGACCTGGGCAATCTGCCGCCGAATATCTGCACGCCTACCTATCTCGCGGATCAGGCGCGCGAGCTGGCCAGGACGCATCGGAATCTCAAGGTCTCCGTGCTCAAGCGCGCGGAGATTGAAAAGCTGGGCATGGGCGCCTTCATGGCCGTGGCCCGCGGCAGTCACGAACCGCCCCGCCTGATTGTCATTGAATATCGCGGCGGCGGCGCGGTAATGGCGCCGGTGGCGCTGGTGGGCAAGGGCATCACCTTTGACACCGGCGGCATCTCCATCAAGCCGGCGGCGGCCATGGACGAGATGAAATACGACATGTGTGGCGCCGCCACCGTGCTCGGCGTATTGCAGGCCGTGGCCGAGCTCAAGCTACCCCTCAATCTGGTCGGGGTGATCCCGGCCACCGAGAACATGCCCGGCGGCAACGCCACGCGGCCGGCGGATATCGTCACCACCCTGTCGGGGCAGACGGTGGAGATACTGAATACCGACGCCGAGGGCCGACTGGTGCTTTGCGACGCCATCACCTATGCCGAGCGCGAGTACAGGCCCGAGACCGTGATCGACATTGCCACGCTGACCGGCGCCTGTGTCGTTGCCCTGGGCAATCAGGCCAGCGGATTGTTCAGCAACAGTGAGCCGCTCGCGCAGGCGTTGCTGGCGGCGGGTGACACTGCCTGTGATCGCGCCTGGCGGTTGCCGATGTGGGAGGATTATCAGGCGGCGCTCGACAGCAATTTTGCCGACATGGCCAATGTCGGCGGCGGACGCGAGGCGGGCGCCATCACCGCCGCTTGTTTCCTCGCGCGGTTCGCGCGCAAGCTGCGGTGGGCGCATCTGGACATCGCCGGCACCGCCTGGCGCTCCGGCAAGCAGAAGGGTGGAACGGGCCGGCCGGTGCCGCTCCTGGTGCAATACCTGCTGGATCGCCATCGGAGCCGGAAGCCGGCCGCGAAGGCATGACCCGCGTCGATTTTCATGTTTTGCCAATTGATGGCAAGATTGGACACGAACGCTGGGCCTGCAAACTGGCAGCCAAGGCGTGGAAGCAGGGCCACCGGATCCACGTGCACACCGGCGGCGAAGCGGAGATGATGCGTATGGATGAATTGTTATGGACCTTCCGCGACATCAGCTTCCTGCCGCATGCCCCGCTGGGCGATCCGACGGCGGGTGGTGTGGCGATCACGCTGGGGCATGGTGACCTGCCGCCGGAGAGCAATGAAGTCCTGGTGAATCTGGCCCACCCCGTGCCGTCTTTTTTCAGCCGTTTCGAGCGGGTGATAGAGATCGTGCCCGCGGAGGCGGAGGCGCGGGCCAACGCCCGCGAACGCTACCGCTTCTATCAGGAACGCGGGTACCCGTTGCAGAATCATGACATCCGCGGTGATGACTGATCCCATTCCCGATCAGCAGAAACCGACCACGTCCACACCGGATGCCTCCGGCGATTTGGTACAGGCCGTGGAGGCGCTGGATCATCTTATCGAGGCGAAAAAAGAAACGCTCTGTCATCAGGTTGATTTATTGTCCCAGGAGGAGGAAATACCGGCCCACCCCGAAGCGGTGCCATTGCTGACTGAACGCGTGGATGCAAAAGGGGGAATATCTCATTTACCGCAACCATCGGCGGAAGATTTATTTGCGGATGAAGACGAAAACAAGGTGCCTGAAACGGACCCGACCCGCGCCACCCAGCAATTGATAGAGGAATTACGGGCCGTGATCGATGCGGGTTTGACACGCGTGGCCGAGACCACGCGCGCGGCGGTGACGCAGGAACTGCGCGGCACCGGCAATATCACCAATCCCGCCGGCGCCGATTTCACGGCGCCGGCGGAATTGCGCACACTGGCGCATGCCGTGGATGTGACTTTAAAGCGGCACGGTCTGGGCTCGGCGCGGCAGGAAGAACTCTACGGCGAGTTGATCAGCGAACTGGGCCGCATACTGCGCGTCGGACTGGAATGGCTGCACCGTAACATGGCGCTGGCGGTGAGCAACCGCCTGCAGGCGCGGGCCCGGCGTCTGCTGCATGATACGGCGGGCGGCGATACCGCCCAGCAACGGGACTGGCTGGCCGCCGATGCACCGACGGTGGCGATGGGCGGCGAGAACGGCGATAATCCGCCGCATCATCACGGCGATCAACGCCCGCATTAACCGGAGCAGATACTGCATTGCCACGTCTCTCCTTTGTTTCGAGAGGGATGGTGCCGCGGATAGCGTGCCGAACCTGAACGTCCCTTCCGCACCAAACCACCACCCATGCGCCTATTGATTACAAACCTGTGGATCGTATTGTTTCTGATCTGCGCCCTGATTTTTTCGGTCTGGCCGGGCATCGATTTGTCCGTGAGCCACCGCTTCTACGATCCCGCTCGCGGTTTCTATCTGGCCCAGGGCTGGTGGCCGCAATTTTTCTATCAGTTGCTGGGGCTGAAGGCATTGACCTTGGTCGCCGCGTTCGGGCTGCTGTTTACGGGTGCGTTTTTCCTGCGTCGCAATGGGCAACTGTGGCGCTGGCGGATCATTTATCTTTTTCTGGTGCTGCTGCTGGGACCGGGATTGGTGGTGAACGTGCTGCTGAAGGAACACTGGGGCCGCGCGCGTCCCCATCAGATCATCCAGTTCGGCGGCACTGCGCGGTTCACGCCGGCGCTCGAACCGGCGCAAGAGTGTCCCAAAAACTGCTCGTTCGCCAGCGGCCATGCCGCACTGGGTTTTTATCCGTTGAGCCTGGGTTTCGTTTTTATGAGGTGGCGACGGTTCTGGCTGGCGGCGGGCATGGGTATCGGCGGACTGGCGGGGTATTTCCGCATCATCCAAGGTGCGCATTTTCTGAGTGACGTGGTGTTTGCTTTTTTCGTCGTGTACGGCTCGGCGGCGATGATGCACAGAGTATTGCGCCGGCGATTGCTGCCGGCTGAAGCGAAGGCATGAACATGGATAAAGTCTACGAACCAAAACTGATTGAAAAGAAATGGGCGGAGACGTGGGAGCAACGCGGTTGGTTCCAGCCCGCGAAAACGGGCGAACCCTACTGCGTCATGCTGCCGCCGCCGAACGTCACCGGCAGCCTGCACATGGGCCATGCCTTCCAGGACACGCTCATGGACGCGCTCATCCGTTATCACCGCATGCGCGGCCGCCGGGCGTTGTGGCAGGGCGGCACCGATCATGCCGGCATTGCCACGCAAATGGTGGTCGAGCGGCAATTGGCGCAGAAAAGCAAGACCCGTCACGATCTGGGGCGCGATGACTTTGTCGCGGAAGTCTGGCGCTGGAAGGAGGAATCCGGCGGCACCATCACGCGCCAGTTGCGACGCATGGGCGCGTCGCTCGACTGGACGCGCGAGCGCTTCACCATGGACGAAGGGCTGTCGAAAGCCGTCACCGAGGTTTTTGTGCGCCTGCATGAAGAGGGCCTCATCTACCGCGGCAAGCGGCTGGTCAACTGGGATCCGATGCTGCACACGGCCATCTCCGATCTCGAAGTCATCGCCGAGGAAGAGCAGGGCCAGCTCTGGCACATTCGCTATCCATACGCCGAGGGCAGGGGCCACGTCGTCGTCGCCACCACGCGGCCGGAGACCATGCTGGGCGATGCCGCCGTCGCCGTACACCCGGAGGACGAGCGCTATAAGCATCTCGTCGGCAAACAACTGGTTCTGCCGCTCACCGGCCGTAAGATTCCAGTTATTGCCGATGAATATGTTGATCCGGAATTTGGATCAGGCTGCGTGAAAATTACCCCCGCTCACGATTTCAACGACTACGCTGTCTGGCAAAGGCACAAAGAGGAAGATTGTTTCAGATCGCAACCACAAAATGGCTTGATCAATATCTTTACTCCTGATGCTTCAATTAAGAAGTCCGAGCTAGACGATTTTACTTGGGGTCATCGAGCCGTAGATAGAAAAGGTGTGGAGGTTGCCGATGGAGAAGGACTCACGGGAGCGTTAACGTACACGCTAATCCCTGAAATATTTCGTGGCATGGATCGGTTCAAGGCGCGCAAGCAAATCGTCTCTGATCTGGAGGCGCAAGGCCTGATCGAGAAGATTGAGCCGCACAAACTGATGGTGCCGCGCGGCGATCGTTCACATGTCGTCATCGAGCCGTATCTCACCGATCAGTGGTACGTGAAAATCGAGCCATTGGCGAAGGAGGCGGTGCGCACGGTCGAAGACGGCCGGATCAAATTCGTCCCGGAAAACTGGGCCAAGACCTACTACGAATGGATGCGCAACATCCAGGACTGGTGCATTTCGCGCCAGCTGTGGTGGGGCCACCGCATCCCGGCATGGTACGACGAGCAGGGCAGGGTTTACGTCGGCCGCACTGAAGAGGAAGTGCGCGCGAAGCACAAACTGCCGGCCAAGATGAATCTTACACAGGACGTAGATGTGCTCGACACCTGGTTCTCTTCCGCCCTGTGGCCGTTCTCGACGCTGGGCTGGCCGGAGCAGACAGCGGAGTTGAAGGCCTTTTATCCCACCAGCGTGCTGGTCACCGGGTTCGACATCATCTTTTTCTGGGTGGCGCGCATGATCATGATGGGTTTGAAGTTCATGGGTGACGTGCCATTCCGCGAGGTCTATTTTCACGGCCTGGTGCGCGACGCGGATGGCAACAAGATGTCGAAGTCCAAGGGCAACATCCTCGATCCGCTGGATTTGATCGACGGCATCGATCCCGAATCGCTGGTGAAGAAACGCACCACGGGCCTGATGCGGCCGCAGGACGCGCCCAAGATCGAAAAGGCCACCCGCAGGGAATTCCCGGATGGCATTGCCGGCTATGGCACCGACGCGCTGCGCTTCACCTTTGCGGCGCTCGCCACGCAGGGACGCGACATCCGTTTCGACGTCAAGCGCATCGAGGGCTACCGCAACTTCTGCAACAAGCTCTGGAACGCCGCACGTTTTGTACTGATGATGGTCGAGGGACAGGAACAGGGCTTGCGCACCAAGGAGGTTGAACTTGGGCCGGCCGAGCGCTGGATCCGTTCGCGGTTGCAGCATGTAATCACCGCGGTCGTGGAATATTTCGCGGGTTATCGTTTCGATCTGGCCGCACAGGCCATCTATGAATTCGCATGGGACGAGTTCTGCGATTGGTACTTGGAATTGTCGAAGACCGTCCTCAATGATGCAAAGAGCGGCGACGCGATGAAGGCAGGCACGCGTCAGACACTGATTACGACGCTTGAAACACTGCTGCGGCTGGCGCATCCGATCATGCCCTTCATCACCGAGGAGATCTGGCAGCGCGTAGCGCCAATCGCAGGTATCAAAGGCGAAACCATCATGCTTCAGACCTATCCGCAGCCCGACGCAGCGCTTACGGACAGCGCCGCGGAACGCGAGTTGAAGTGGGTAAAGTCTTTCGTTCTCGGTGTGCGGCGCATCCGTGCTGAAACCAACACCGCTCCCGGCAAGCCCCTGTCGGTGGGGACTCAAGGTGGATCAGACGAGGAAAACCGCTGGCTGGAAACAAGCGCCACGGCGATTTGTATTATTGCGCGGATTACTTTAAATGGGAAACAAACATCACAGGCAACATCTGAATCAGCGACGGCCTTGGTCGGTGGGATGACACTGCAAGTCCCGTTGGCTGATCTCATAGATCCGCGCGCTGAACTTGCGCGTTTGGACAAAGAAATTGCCCGGTTACAGCTGGAGCGGCAGCGCGTGGAAGCCAAGCTGGCCAACGAAAACTATGTGTCACGCGCGCCGGCGGAAGTGGTGGCCAAGGAGCGAGCGCGTTTGGAAGAAAGCGCCACGGCGATTACACAACTCAGTTTTCACCGTGAAAAAATTGCTCGCTTGAAACACTGATTTCCAACATGATTGGCATCGCAAAGCGGCAATTGAGAATCACATTATTACTATTCTCTAGGCAGCCCGTGTGGGACTGACAATCGTCCAAGTCCTGCCGGCACTGGAAATGGGCGGTGTGGAGCGCGGCACGGTGGAGGTCGCGCACGAACTCTGCCGGCGCGGTCATCGCGCCATCGTGATCTCAGCCGGTGGACGGCTGGAGGGCCAACTCAGGCAGGCCGGTGCCGAGCACCTGACCTGGCCCATCGGCACGAAGTCACCGCTCACCTTTCGTTTTGTGCCCAGGTTGCGGCGGCTGTTCAGGCAGGAGCGCGTGGACATCGTGCACGCGCGCTCACGACTGCCGGCCTGGGTCGCGCATTTCGCTCTGCGCGGTATGATGGCCGCGCGGCCGGCGTTCGTGACCACCGTGCACGGCCCCTATTCTGTCAGCCGCTACAGCGCCATTATGACGCGTGGTGATCGGGTCATCGCCATCTCGCGCTGGATCGAGCAATACATCAAGACAAATTATCCCAAGGTCGATCCAGAAAAAATTCGCGTGATTCCGCGTGGCGTGGATCCAAAAATATTCCGTCACGGATATCTCCCGGACGCGGCATGGTGCGCGGAGTTCGAGCAGGCATTTCCGCAGACGCGAGGGAAGCAACTGTTAACCTTGCCGGGGCGCTTGAGCCGGCGCAAAGGCCAGCAGGATTTTCTGTCGCTATTGCGCGCGCTGACGCAGCGACGATTGCCCGTGCACGGATTGATTGTCGGCGGCGCGCACCCGCGCCGCGCGGCATATGTGAGGGAACTACAGGACGCGATTCACGATTTGAACCTCGCATCGCAGGTGACCATGACCGGACCGCGCAATGATCTGCGCGAAATCATGGCGATCTCACGCATCGTTTTCAATCTTTCGACGGAGCCCGAAGGATTCGGGCGCACGACCCTGGAGGCGCTGAGCCTGGGCGTGCCGGTCATTGGTTATGCCCACAGCGGCACGGCCGAATTGCTCAGCGAACTGTACCCCACCGGTCTGGTGCCGACAGGACATCAAGACGAATTGCTGGCCAGAGCAACGCAATTGCTGAACGCGCCGCCGCCCGTGCCAGCGTCGCATCCCTACACCTTGCAGACCATGCTCGACGCCACGCTGGATGTTTATCAATCACTGGCACGCGTGTAGGATGCCTCACGATAACGCAACGGCTGCGTCGGCGTTGAAACAGTTACGGAGACACTACTTCACATGGGGCTGGATGCTGCCGGCCCTGTTGCCGTTGCTGCAAATCGCGGGCCGCGCCGCGTTCCATATCGTTGGCGTAATCTATCTGATCTGGGCGCTGGCCTCTCTCTACGGCTGCAAGTTGTACATCGAACGCCGGGTGCTGCTGCCGTATTTACTCATGATGGTCGTTTTCCTTGCCAGCGTGCTGGCGGCGGGCACCGGATGGGACGGAATCCACAGTTGGCTGGATTTCGTACTCTATAGCTGCATCAGCCTCATCATGCTGGCCAGCCTGCCATTTGTTGGCGATGATGGTCGCGCCCGTCTACTGACCTTGATTGGTATTGTAGGCATTGTCGCCGTCATCATTCTGTACCTGGCGTTACCGCTGCAGGTGTCGCACCCCGGTTTCATACCGCGGACATCGATGCGGGCCGATAATCTGCCCCTGCTGACGCCGTTCGCGCTCTATCTGCTGCAATATCAATGGCGCCACCCCCGGCGACAATTGATTGCCGCGATATTTCTCGTGGCCGTGGTGGTTTACGTGATTGGTTCGGAGACGCGGGCCACGCTGGCGGCCCTGATCATCGCGCTGGCGTTCTATGCCGTCGCGGTGATGCGTCTGCGACTGCGCACGGCGGCCGCAATGGCGATTGTCATCCTGCTGCTCGCCGGCGCGGCGGTGGGCGATGTGCTCATTCGCGGTGCCGAGCGGTTCCATTCGGTCACCGAATTTCTGGATGTCGCCTCCAGCGGCCGCACGCAACTGTGGCGGCAGGCGCTGCAATCCCCGCCCGCGAATATCTGGCTCGGCGTGGGCCTTGGCACCTTGAAACGGGAAACGGGCAGTGAAGTACTGCAGCTGAAATTCGGCGATCAATCCGGCACCGTCAAACACCTGCATAATTTCCTCCTGGACTGCTGGTACGAAACCGGGTTCGTCGGCGCGGGCGCATTATTGCTCTGGCTCGGGACGCTCGGTTACGCGGCCCTGCGCCGGCTGCGGACTGCGGACGGCGCGGCCCGATCCCGGGTGGCGGTTTTGCTTTCCGCCGCCGCCGCCATCCTTGTCGATGCCTCGTTGACGCATTCGTACGGCTCCAAGCAATTCGCCACTTATTTATTCCTGTTTCTCGTCCTCGCCGCCACCGACACGCCGCGCATCAACCCCAATACATTCAGAGCATGACTGCTTCGAACCGCGTGCTGATCATCAAACTGGGCGCGCTGGGTGATGTCATCATGGCCACGGCGTTCCTGGATCGCATACGTGCCGCCCATGCCGGCGATGAAATCGACGTGCTGACGTCGCCGCCGTACGCGGATATTTTCCGGCGCTTTGAGGGGCTGCGGGTCAGGGCCGTCCCGCGTCATGGCCTGTTGAATGCGTTGCGCACCGTCTTCTGGATGCGGGGCCGCCGCTTCCGGCGTCTCTATGATCTGCAATCGAGCGATCGCACGGCAATTCTATGCGCCTTGAGCGGCGTGCCGGAGCGGGTCGGCAACCTGCCGCATTATCCCTACACGCATCATCCCGCGGATCGCTACACCGGTCAGTGTCACATCTTCGAACGCATGCAGGCCGTGCTGGCTGCCGCCGGCCTGCCGGCGGATGATCGGCGGCCGTCGCTGCCCTGCCTGCCCGCGGAGCGCGATCACGTCCGCCAGTGGCTCAGGGATCACCGGCTTTTGGGACGGTCCTACGCGGTGATGCACGCCGGTTCGAGTCCGCAATGGCCGGCCAAACGCTGGCCGTATTACCCCGCGCTGGCCTACGCCCTCTCCCGGCGCGGCATCGAGACCGTGTGGGCGGGCGCGCGGCCGGATGCCGCCCTGAACACCCAATTGACGGCGCAGACCGGTGTCGACGCGACGAATGAATTCAATTTTGCCGAACTGGCCGAATTGGGGCGGCAGGCGCGCTTCGCGGTGACCAACGACTCCGGTCCGATGCACATCCTGGCCGCCGCCGGCATTCCGGTGTACGCCTTCTTCGGCCCGACGTCATGGTGGCGCAGTCACGCGGTCGGCCAGCGCGGGCGCGTGCTGTACAACCCGTCACCGTGCCAGGCCTGCGGCCGCGCCGATCGCGCCACCGCCGTGGACCACACCTGTCTCCCGGGCATCATGGTGGATGAGGTGCTGCAGCGCCTGCAGCAGGAAAAATTGTGTCCAGAGGTTTCCTAGAGCGAGCCGAGCAGTCGTTGGTAGAGATCCAGATAAGCGGTGACGATCGCCTCGCGGCCATGTTTGAGCGCGAGCGTTTTGTGGCCGCCATCGATCAAGCGCTGGCGCGCGCCGGATGTTTCCGTGAGCAATTGCTGTAAACACGCCGCCAAATCACGAGCGTCACCCACATCGACCAGCAAACCGTTTTCACCGTCGGTGATCAATTCACAGGCCCCCTTGGTGCGCGTGGCGATCACCGGAACGCCGTGCGCCCAGGCCTCGAGAATGACATTGCCGAGTGGTTCATGGCGCGACGGGCACATGAACACCTCCGCCAGCGCGTAATAGGGTGTCACGTCCTTCTGCCAGCCGGGCCAGATCACACGCGCCTCCATTTTGAGTTCGCGGGCGTGACGTTGCAGCGAGGATCGCAATGGTCCGTCGCCGACGATCAAGAGGTATAGCGGTCGATCCGATCCCGCAATTGATCGATGCTTGAATAGTTGAACAAAGGCGGACAGCAGGTCCTCGAACCCCTTGTTGGGATGGAAGCGTCCCATGCCCAGCACCACGCGGGCGTTTTCGGGCAGCTCCAACTTGTGGTGCAGCGCCGCCAGGGTGTCGTGATTCACCGGCGCCGGCGGATCGACGAAATTGCCGATCTGAAAGACGCGATTCGACGGCAGGCCGCTGCGCAGCAGGTAATCGCACAAGTCGCGGGTGTTGCCGATCCAGGCATGTGCGTGGCGGTAGCCCTTGAGATTGTAATAACCGCCCAGCCGGGCGATGTGCACGGGTGCGCGGCCTGTCGGCAAGCGCGTCAGGCGGGTGGCGCGGCCCATGTAGGTCTGCACGATCTGCGGCGTCAGTTCCTGGATGCGGCGGCGCAATTGAAACGCCGACCACAAATCCCACACGCTGCGCATGCCGATGTGCAGTTGCCGCACGCCGGCCGGCAATTCCCCGCGCAGCTCGCTTGCCGCCGGCAGCACGGCGGTGACCGGCTGGCCGCGTTCTGCGAGCGCCGCCGACAGGCGGCAGTAGAACCGCTCGGCGCCTCCCCAGTGCCGGCTGCCGATGACGTGGAAGCTGTGTAGGGTCATGGCGCGGGCATCGACTTCCGGCGCCACGAAATGACCTGCGCCGCCACGGCCTCCGGCGTGAGGAGTTTCAAATCCCGAGCCGGCGCACACAGCCACTGCGCCCGGTCGCCCCACGGATGATAACGTTCCGGCTGGCCGGGGCCGAACAGCGTCAATGTCGGCGTCCCCACCGCCGCGGCCAGGTGGCCGGGACCGGAGTCGTTGCCGATGAAATACGCCGCGCGTTCCAGCACCGCCGCGGCCTGCAACAATGAGGTCTCCCCGGCCAGGTTCACGGCCGGCAGCGGCGAGGATCGCGTCAGCGCCGCCGCCAGCGCGAAGTCCTTCGGTCCCCCGCAGGCGATCACGGCGTCGAATTGATCGCAAAGCCGCGCCAGCAATTCCTGAAAGTGCGTCAGAGGCCAAATCTTGCCGGGCCAGTTGGCGCCCGGCGCGCAGGCCAGCCAGCGCGTGCCCGGCAATCGCGCCAGCATCCGCGCCGCTTGCGCCCGTTCATCATCGCTCAACCACACCCGCGTCGCCGGCGGAGAGCCTCGCGACAGCGGTTGCACGACGGCCAGATGGCGCAACACCGCGTGCCCGCCGACGCGCGGGCTGTTCAGGCGCGTGCAGCGGCGCCCGGCGCGCAGCAGCCAGGCCAGCACCTCCGTGCGCAGGTCCACCGCGACGTCGTATCGCCGCCGCCGGAGCCGGCGCACCAGCGCCAGACGGCCCGCCCAGCCCCGGCGCTTGTGCAACACGAACAATTCCCCCAGCCAGGGGCAATGTTGGAACAACCCGGCGGAGCGCGGATCGGCGACGATATCGATGCGATGATTCGGCAAGGCGTCATGCAACACCTGCAAAGCCGGAATGGTGAGGATCGCGTCCCCGATGTTGCTCAAGGTGATGAATAAATTCCGCGGCATCAGGCGACCCAGCCGTAGATTGACAGCGCCACGACTCCGGCGGCGTTTAAGATCACGCCCTCGCGTTCCAACCGCAGACGCTGGGTTTGATCGGGGCCGGACTCGCGGCGCGGGCTGATGCCGCCGCGCGCGTTGATTACGCGATGCCAGGGCACGTCGCTGCCCGGCGGCAGCGCATGCAGGGCGTAGCCCACGTGGCGCGAGTAACGCGGCAGTCCGGCCAGCCGCGCAATCTGGCCGTAGGTCGCCACGCGGCCGGCGGGAACGCGGCGCACGACCTTGTAGAAACGCGCATACAGATCTGAGCGCGGCGGGCTCATAACCAATCGCGGAGCCGGTAGTAGGCCACGGCCAGCGCATGCAGCGGCCCGCGCAATAATTTACCGCCCGGGAGATCGCGATGCGGCAGTTTGGCGAGGAAATCGAAACGCCCGGCGGTGCCCGCGACCGCCCCGGCCAGCAGCTGCCCGCCGAGGACCGCCATGGCCGCGCCCTGACTGGCGCAGCCGTGCGCAAAGTACACGCGGGGATGCAATCGACCGAAACGCGGCGCGCAGTTTGTGGCCAGGTCCACCGCGCCGCCCCACGTATGTTCCTGCCGGACACCCTGCAGTTGCGGGAACACCCGCAACATCCGCCGGCGCAGACTCGCGGCCAGCTGTTGCGGCGTCGGCGCAAGCCTCCCGATTGAACCGCCGAACAGCAGCCGCCAGTCCGCCGACAAGCTGAAATGATCGCGCATGAAGCTCATATCCGTCACCGCCGCGTTGGTGGGCAGGATATCACGCGCGCGCGCCTCGCCCAGCGGTTCGGTCGCCGTCGTGCCGATGCCGATCGGCAGGCTCTTGGGCGATGGATCATGGGCAAACCCGCCGACATTTTCGGCGCCGCAGAGCAATACATGCCGGCAATGGATCGTTCCCCTTGGCGTCCGTACGCTGATTGACGTGTTCGTGTCCACGTGCAGGACGGGCGATGCCTCAAAAAATCGCACACCGGAATTCTGCGCCGCCGCCGCGAGGCCCAGGGCATATTTCAACGGATGCACGTGGCCGCCACGGGCATCATAGAGTCCGGCGGTATAACGCGAAGTGTGCACAAACTCATCGAGATAATCCTTCTCGATGAACAACAGATGCGGATAGCCACAGGCCTCCTCCAATTCACGCTTGAAAGCACGAAGCTGCCGGTAATGACGCGGCTTGAGGGCGGCGAGCAGCTGGCCTCCGGCGAAATCGCAGGCGATGTGATGTTCCGTCATCAATGCCATGGCGGTCGCCACGGCTTCAATACGCAATTGCCACAGCCGACGCAGATCGGATCGCGCGATTCGGCTGCTGGACCCATCCAGGTCGCGCGCGTCGTCACGAATCAATTCGCCAACGCGCGCACCATGGCCCACCCGCACCGCCTCCAGCACGATGACGCGATATCCGCGTTCGGAGAGATGCAGCGCCGCGGCACAGCCGGCGATGCCCGCGCCCACCACGCACACGTCGCAATCGGACGGCCCGTCGAGCGCGGGATGCGCTGGCGCCGCCGCCATGGCGGCCTCGTAATATGAACCCTCTTGGAGTGGACGGGACATGATTTGGAGCCGTTGCGTGCGCGGACGGCCAATGTGCTGCACCGCACATCATGGGGCCGCAGGAACAAATATAATATAGAAAGTGCGCCCGACCCGAATGAGGCCGCCCGTTTGGAACAAAAACAAATATTACGCGTGATCATCATCGATGATGCGCCGGAACGCGCCGAGGAGCTGATCAACTGGCTGCGGCGCGGGGAGTACTACATTCGCCCGCGTTTCATCCCGCGCGCCGAGGAACTGGCCGACCTTTTGCGCCGGGAAGTGTGGGACATGCTGCTGGTTGCGGGTTCGCGCTGGCCGGCGGAAGTATCGCCGTGCGCGGCGGCGATCAAGAGCGCCAAATCCGACATGGTGCTGATGGCCGTCGATGACGCCGACCGGCCGGCGGCGACCGAGGCCATCGATACCGCCATCAAGGCGGGCGCGGCGGACATTGTGCCGCGGCGCGAAAACCGGCTGATGCATTCGGTGAACCGGAGTTTCCGCACCGTGCACGAACGGCGCACTCGACGGGCGCTGAAACTCGCCCTGAACACGACCGAGGCGCGCTGCCGCAACCTGATCCTCGCGTCTCCGACCGCCATCGCCTGCGTGTCGGCCGGCGGACACATCGTCGCGAACACGGCCTGGCTGCAATTGTTCGGCTACGCGTGGGCGGAGGACCTGGCGTCGGTCAAACTGGAGGACTTGATCGCCCCCGAGGAGCGCAAACAACTGCAGGCCGCGCTGAACACCCTGAACAGCGACAGCGGCACGCCCATCGTGGCCGAGCTGACCGGCATTCGCGCCGACAAAGGCACGATCAAACTCAATGTCGAAATCGAATCCGCGTTTCAGGAAAACATGCCCTGCCTGCAGGTCACGGCGTCGCCGAGATCATCGGATGCGAAAACTGCTCCCGCCCCGCCGCCGCAGGTGGCCAGGCCGGCACCAGTGACGAGTGCGCCCCCGCCCCAGCCGGCAGCGCCCAAAGCCCCGGCGGCGGCAAGCACACCTCCGCCGCCCGCTGCCGCCAAAGGACCGGACCCATTCACAAGCGCAGCGGAGGCATGTATCACCGTGGCCGCAGGAGGACGGGAGCAAAGCGCGCTGCTATGCGTGGAGATCGTTCGCTGGAAACAGCTGCAGGCGGCGGTGGGCGAGGCCATGAAGCAGGTACTCACCACGCTTGAAAACCTGATCAAACCGCACCTGAGCAGTCGTTATCCCATGACCGGCATCGACGAGCACACGCTGGCCGTCCTGATGCCGAAGACCAACGCCTCCACGGCGAAGGAATTCGCGACCGGACTCCTGCAACATGTGGATGAATACACCTTCAAGGTCGGCGATCGCAGCCTGCGCGTGAACACGCAGATCGGCATCGTTCGCATCACGGATTTATACACCGCCTATGCGGACGTGCTTGAGGACGCCCGCCAGGCCTGCCGCACCGGCCTGCTCAACGGTCATCGCGTCGAGGTTTTTGGCGAGGCATTCTCCGAAACCCAGCGCAGCCTGTCGCTGGTCGGTCTGGAGTCCTTCATCGATCGCGCCATCAAGGAGGATCGCCTGAGCCTGGTCTACCAGCCGCTCCTGGGGCTGAAGGACGATCCGCAGCCCATGTACGAGGCCTTTCTGCGCATGCGGGACGAGACCGGCGCCAACGTGCCGGTGGCGGCGCTGTTCGCGGCGGCGCGCGTGCAGGACGCGACATCGCCGCTTGATCACTGGATCGTGGATCACGCCATCACCATCCTGCAAAACCAGACGGACAATCCGGCCCTGCGGCTGTTCATCAAGCTGGAGCGCGAATCGGTCAAGAGCGAATCGCTGCTGCTGGCCATGGCGCGATGGCTGCGCGAGCGGCATGTCGCCGCCAACCGGCTGGTGATCGAAGTCTCCGAGATCACCCTGTCGCAGGACCCGATCTATATCCGCGCATTTTTTTCCAGCCTGCGCAAACTCGGCTGTGGCGTGGCCGTCGAGCATTTCGGCATCGGCCTGAGCGCGCAAAAACTCCTGGAAGGTCTGCCGGTGGATTACATCAAGATCGACGCCATGTTGATCGCCCACATGACGCAGGAGCAGGAAAGCGCGAATGCCGTGCAAGCCATCGTGAAGCACGCGAGCGGGCGGGGCATCGCCACCATCGCCGAATGGGTGAAGGACGCCCCCACCCTGATGGCGGTCATCAACGCCGGCATCGACTACGCGCAGGGCGTCTACGTCCAGGAGCCGTCCCCGGTGATGGATTTCGACTTCGCTTCGCGCAGCGTCTGACGGAGCGGGCGGTAAGGAGGCCGTTCGCCCTGAGGCATCGAAAGGTGAACGGTCACTGGTACGAACGGTTTGTTTGCCTTAAAACGTCTCGTGTAATCCTAAAATTTATCCTTCCAGGATCGCAACGCCGCAAATGCCGCCACAGGGTCATCGTTGTCGATAATTTTCCTGGCGCGCAGCATTTCCCGGAAGTTCGCGTCCGCGCAGCGCAGGAAGGGATTCGTTTCCAGTTCCAACTGCATCGTCGAGGGCACGGTGGGCTCGTCCCTGGCGCGTTTCGTGGCCTCCGCGGTCTCCCGTTGCAGCAGCGGCGCGTAATCGCTCTCCACCGCCCTGGCGAAGCGGATGTTATTCAGCGTGTACTCATGGGCGCAGTAAACCTCGGTGTTTCTGGGCAGGGCGGCGAACTTCTGCAGGGAGGCGTACAACTGCGCCGCCGTGCCCTCGAACAATCTCCCGCAGCCACAGGCGAACAGCGTATCGCCGCAGAACAACCACCCATTTCCATAAAAGGCGATTTGATCCAGCGTGTGGCCGGGCACTTCCATGACACGGAATGACAGATTCAAAGCCGGCAGGTTGGCCATGTCGCCCTCCCGAAGCTCGCGGGAAACATAGGGGATATGGGAACCGGCCGGGCCGTACACCGGCACATTGAATTCATGGGTCAACTCCGGCAGGCCGCCGGTGTGATCGCCGTGATGATGCGTGATCAGGATATCGCAGAGCTTGAGCTGTTCCGCCTTGAAGTGCTCCAGCACGGGCTGCGCGTCGCCCGGATCGACCACGGCCGCGTTCCGGCCGTGGCGGAGCACCCAGATGTAGTTGTCCTGAAACGCCCGCAGCGGATAAACCGAAGTCGTCATATGCATATTTTAGGAGATTGGGGTCTCAAATCCTCCGCCTTATCGCATCAAATGTCATCCGCCTTGCAAGAACCGGATTCGTGGTCTAGTCTTGATAAACAGCAGTTAAAAAAGTCCGATAAAGAATCTGTCTTCCCAACGAGTAGCGAACAGCCAGGCGGTGCTCCAACTTGCCGGAGGGCCCGGTCAAGCCTGCTCGATGGGGGACAGGGGCGGCGGACGGATACGCAGGATGTGAAAAGTCCGTCGCCCCTGATTTGTCCCGATGATGTGGATCGCTGAAAAGGAAACAGACGGCCGCCATCTGCAATTTCCCGCACGTCCCCACGCGCTTCGGCCGTTCCTTTGTCGAAGGGATATAATAAACACGGGGCCAATAAAGGGGGGGATGCCATGCCAGCATTTAATCGAGTTGCGCTAATCGCCACGGTTCTGCTCGCCGGTTGCACTGCGCCTGTCACCATGATGTACGCCCCCTGCACCGGGAATGAGGATTGCAAGATCGTCGGTGAAAAACCCGCGGCGGGACATCTGGTCTTCAAGATCAACGACGAGAAGGTGGCCGAGGGCAGGACGGACCTCTGGACACACGTGGGACATGTCTCCGGCCGCTGGCAGGGCAAGCCCTTTGATGCGGACTGTCATCAGGGCGGTGACGGCTGGGACAGGTGGGAAGCCTGCGACATCGTCATCGACGGCAGACCGGTCGGTGAGATGAATTTTTCCAAGTAGCGTGAAGCCACCAAAAGTAATTGGTAGGTCTGCAGGAATCGATCGTTTCGCCGGGTGAAAAAGAATAGTGGTACGTCCCCTAAGTACTAGCCGAGGGCAGCGTGGATATCTGGACGAACGCGGGCTATATCACCGGCCGCTGGCAGAACAAGGAGGTCGGCGCGCGTTGCCGTCAGGGTGGCGACGGTTTTCGCACATGGGAGATCTGCGATGTCGTCGTCGGCGGAGAGTTCGCTGGCGAGCTGAATTTTTCCAAGTAGCGTGAAGCCACCAAAAGAAATTGGTGGGTCTGCAGGAATCGATCGTTTCGCCGGGTGAAAAAGAATAGTGGTACGTCCCCTCAGTATTCTTCACCTTTTTAGATGTTGTTACAGTTGTGTTATATTAATTTAATGAAGCACCAAGGATTTCCTATGGCTCTGGCTCTACTTTAATG